>USJI01000097.1 GCA_900554975.1 uncultured Ruminococcus sp.
TCTTTCAAGAGGTTCCTGTCCGATATTTTCTTCTCTGTTATATTCAAGAAATCCAGTTGGTTTTCCCATTTCGCATATCCTCCTAATTATTACTTTGTGTTTGCATAGAAAGCTTCGATCTTGGCTTCTTCATGGCTCAGACCTTCTGCCTCGAATTTACGGATACCGCTGAGCATTTTTGCATATTCATGCGGTACAATCTTTTTGAATCTCGGAAGATATACATCGAAATTATCAAGGATTTCCTTACCTCTTACAGAATGTGTAACTTCAACGTGTTCCTCAATAAGTGACCTGAGCTGTTCAACGTCTTCATCAGCTGTCACCTTGCTGAATCCTACAAGTGCCTTGTTAAGCTTTGTATAAAGATCATTTTCTTCATCAAGAACGTAAGCAATACCACCGCTCATGCCGGCAGCAAAGTTCTTGCTTGTCTTTCCGAGGATAACTGCACAGCCGCCTGTCATGTATTCACAGCCGTGGTCGCCGACACCTTCAACAACAACAGTTGCACCGGAGTTTCTTACGCAGAAACGTTCACCTGCAACACCGGCGATAAATGCCTTACCGCTTGTTGCACCGAAAAGTGCTACGTTACCGATTATGATATTTTCATCTGCCTTGTATTTTGCATTTGCAGGAGCGTAAACGATAAGCTTACCGCCTGAAAGTCCCTTTCCGAAATAATCATTGCTGTCGCCTTCAAGTTCAAGTGTAAGTCCCTTTGGAATAAATGCGCCAAAACTCTGTCCGCCTGCGCCATGACATTTCAGAACAAATGTATCATCATCAAGGTTATTATAATATTTTCTTGTGATTTCTGAACCGAAAAGTGTTCCGAGCGTACGGTTCAGGTTGTTTACATTAAGTTCAAGTGTCTTCGGAGTCTTGTTTTCCAGTGCCTCTTTCATCTGTGGGATAATAACTGTTTCATCTATTGTTTCATTAAGTTTGAAATCATAAACATCTTCTGCACGGAAATGTGAAGGTTCATCTGTTCCGACATACGGATTTTCAAGAATGCTTGACATATCAATCTTGCTTGCTCTGTTTTCCTTAGGGAATTTTTTCTGAACAAGCAGGTCAGAACGTCCGACAAGCTCATCAACAGTATGAATACCAAGCTTTGCCATATATTCACGCATTTCCTGTGCAATAAATCTCATGAAGTTTACTATATATTCAGGCTTGCCCTTAAAGCGTTTTCTGAGTTCAGGGTTCTGTGTTGCAACACCTACAGGACAGGTATCAAGATTACATACTCTCATCATTACACAGCCCATTGTTACCAGCGGAGCAGTTGCAAAACCATATTCTTCAGCACCGAGCATAGCCGCTATAACAACATCTCGTCCTGTCATCATTTTACCGTCTGCTTCAATAACAACTTTTGAACGAAGTCCGTTCATGATAAGTGTCTTATGCGTTTCAGCAAGACCGAGTTCCCAAGGCAGTCCGGCATTGTGGATTGAACTTCCCGGAGCAGCACCTGTACCACCGTCATATCCGGAAATAAGAATTACTTCAGCACCTGCTTTTGCAACACCTGCTGCAATTGTACCAACGCCTGCTTCTGAAACAAGCTTTACAGATATTCTTGCTTTCTTGTTTGCATTTTTAAGGTCATATATAAGCTGAGCCAGATCCTCAATTGAATAGATATCATGATGCGGAGGAGGTGAAATAAGTGCAACACCAGGTGTTGAATGTCTTGTTTTGGCAATCCATGGATAAACCTTCTTTGCCGGAAGGTGTCCGCCCTCACCAGGCTTTGCACCCTGTGCCATTTTTATCTGTATTTCCTTTGCAGATGTCAGATATTTTGATGTTACACCAAAACGTCCGGAAGCAACCTGTTTTATAGCAGAACATTTATCTACTGCACCGCCGCTTGTAACGATACGTTCAAGGTCTTCACCGCCCTCACCGCTGTTGGACTTTCCGCCTATGCGGTTCATAGCGATAGCCATGCATTCATGTGCTTCCTGAGAAATTGAACCGTATGACATAGCACCTGTCTTGAAACGATGCATGATGCTTTCAACGCTTTCAACTTCTTCTATCGGGATTCCGCCATTTTCATCAAATTTAAAGTCAAGAGTACTGCGGAGTGTCAGATTCTTATCCTCTGCATTCAGACATTCTGAGTACTTCTTATAAAGGTCATAGTCATCACGCCATGTTGACTGCTGAAGAAGATGGATAGTCTGAGGATTGTAAAGATGTTCCTCCTGTCCGCTTCTTGCCTTGTGACTTCCGATACTTGCAATGGATTCATTTACTGTAAGATTGCAAGGGTCAAATGCGGCATCATGAAGTGCAATAACACGGTCGCTGATATCATTCAGGTCAATACCGCCTACCCTGCTTACAGTATCAGGGAAGAATTCATCACGGACACTCTTGCTGATTCCGAGTGCTTCAAAAATCTTGGAACCCTGATATGACTGAATTGTGGAAATACCCATTTTTGATGCAATTTTTACAATTCCGTCTACAACCGCCTTGATGTACGCATTTGCGGCTTCTGTATATTCCTTGTCAACAGTACCGGAAGATGTCATGTCATAAAGTGTATCAAGTGCAAGATAAGGGTTAACTGCACTTGCGCCAAATCCGAGAAGTGTTGCAAAGTGATGAACCTCAGTAGGTTCTGCTGTTTCAACGATGATCGAAACAGCTGTATTTTTTCTTGTTTTTACAAGGTAATTTTCAAGTGCTGCGACTGCAAGGAGTGAAGGTATTGCAAGATGATCCTGATCAACGCCCCAGTCTGTAAGAATAAGGATAGCCGCACCTTCTTCATGTGCCTTATCAGCCTGAACATAAAGATTTTTTATAGCGTCATGAAGTGAAACGTCCTTTGTATAGAGCATTGAAATATCAGCTGTTTTCAGTCCCTCAATATTTGCCTTTCTGATTTTGAGAAGATCAAGATTTGTAAGAACAGGATTCTTGACTTTAAGTACACAGCAGTTATCTTCATTTTCCTGAAGAATATTTCCTGATGCTCCGAGATAAACAGTAGTATCAGTAATAACAGATTCACGGATAGAATCTATCGGAGGGTTTGTTACCTGAGCAAACAGCTGTTTGAAATAGTCAAACAAAGGAGGATTCACCTTTGACAATGCTGGAACAGGAGTATCAACACCCATTGCGGCTGTCGGTTCTGCACCATTGAGTGCCATAGGTATCATTACATTATAAAGTGATTCATAAGTATATCCGAAAGCGTGCTGAAGTCTTTCAAGCTGTTCGCCGGAATTTCTTTCAGGACGCTTGTTAGGTATTTTCAGTTCATCAAGCGGGTGGAGGTTATGGTCAAGCCATTCGCCGTAAGGCTGACGTTTACTGTAAAAATTCTTGATTGTTTCATCATCAACAAGTTCGCCCTTTACTGTATCAACAAGGAGCATTTTTCCAGGATGCAGACGTTCTTTCTTAACAATTGTTTCTACCGGAATGTCAAGTGCACCAACTTCTGATGAAAGAATAAGGTATTTTCCGCCCTTTCCGTCATCTGTAAGATAATAACGTGACGGACGCAGACCGTTTCTGTCAAGCACTGCTCCGACAAGATCACCGTCTGAGAAAATGATTGAAGCCGGACCGTCCCAAGGTTCCATCATTGTTGCATAGTACTGATAGAAGGCTCTTTTTTCACGGCTCATTGTACTGATATGCTGCCATGGCTCAGGAATAAGTGCCATAACTGCAAGCGGAAGATCCACACCAGCCATAGTCATGAATTCCAGTGTATTGTCAAGACGTGCAGAGTCAGAACCTGTTACATCAAGAATAGGAACAATGTCCTTCATTCTGTCACCGAGAGATTCGCTCTTCAAGATTGCTTCACGGCTGAGCATCTTGTCAACGTTACCTGTAATTGTGTTGATTTCTCCGTTGTGAACCATCATACGGTTCGGATGGGATCTCTGCCAACTTGGATTGGTGTTTGTGCTGAAACGTGAATGTACAATACCGATAGCAGAATCATATTCGGAATTGTTGAGATCCTCATAGAAAAGACGAAGCTGATCTACAAGGAACATACCCTTGTATACAATAGTACGGCTTGAGCATGAAACGACATAGGTTTCTTTTTCTCTTTTTTCAAATACCATTCTTGCAACATAAAGCTTTCTGTCGAAGTCGATTCCCGCAGCACAATCATCAGGTTTCTTTACAAATGCCTGCATGATATTCGGCATACTTTCCAGGGCTTTTGTTCCCAGAACAGATGAATTTACCGGAACTTTTCTCCAGCCGAGGAATTCGAGGTTTTCCTCCCTGAGAACTTCCTCAAAGGTTTTCATTGCCTTTTTCAGTTTCTTCTCGGACTGTGGGAAGAAAAACATTGCTATTCCGTATTCACGTCTGCCGCCAATATTTATGCCTTCCTTTGCAGCTGCTTTTGAAAAATATTTATGAGAAATCTGGAGAAGTATTCCGACACCGTCACCGGTCTTTCCCTCTGCGTCCTTACCAGCTCTGTGTTCCAGAGTTTCAACGATTTTCAACGCATTGTCAACAACCGTATGGTCGCTCTTTCCGCTCATATTGACAACTGCACCGATACCACAGTTTTCATGCTCGAACCTCGGATCATAAAGACCATGTCTTTCAAAAGGTTCCTGATTTCTGTAATTGTCCATAGCCACTGCTCCTTTATAATATATAAATTAAAGATTTTTTACGATATTTGCAACACCTGTATTTTGCAGAACATACATACAGGCAAATAAAAAAGACCCCTACACAAACCACAGGTACAATTAACCTGTAATTTACATAAGCGTCGTTGCTTCAAAATATTCTTTTTTTACTCCCGAATTTGAGTGTAGTTATATTGTACATCAAAAAAACTTATTTGTCAATAGTAAATTCATGGTTTTTTCTAAAAAAATAAATTTTTTTGGTGAGTTCACTTTTTTTAATTAAGAATTCTGCATTTTCCTTAAAACTTATAGGAATTTGTGATTTATTTGACTTTAATAGTATTGACCGAAAAGTGAAAATGTGATATTATTATTTTAAAATACTGCGGAGATCATCTGCCGCAGAAATAACAAAACGCTGAAAATTCAGCAGAAAACGGAGAATACTATGAAAATAGAAACAAAATGCCTTCACGAAGGTTATCACCCTAAAAATACAGAACCGAGAGTTCTGCCAATCGTTCAGAGTACTACTTATGTATATGACTCCA
>USJI01000098.1 GCA_900554975.1 uncultured Ruminococcus sp.
CGTTTTAAGACAGTTTTTAAGCGTAAGCGATTCCATTTTAAAGATAACTGCCTCCCGTCAAAAGTTCACAACAGACAAAACAGTCCAGCAGACAGCTGCCACAAGAGCAACCGTTCCGAATACCAGATCTCTTCTGATTCTGAGCTTTGAGTATTTATACAGACTCATAGCGGCACAGTATGCCATTGCAATAAGGCAATAAGGATAAGGATTTCTGTCCGCAATAAGACTTACAACAATAAACACAATGCATATAACGCATCCGACCGTTCCGGCAAAGCTGTATGCATCGCATAATATTTTACGTTCTCTTTCGTCCGGGCCTTCCTGACGGCCTCTCTTTAAAATTTCGTCCTTATCCATAATATTTCACCGCTTTTCCTTATAAAAATATAATAGCATATCTGCCGCTTAATGTCAAGTAAACTTGACAAAAATTATTTCGTTTTTATGATGCGTTTCTGAGCCGATTCAATGGTTTCAGCCAGTATATTCAGTTCCTCTGCTGTATTTTCTGCACAAAGGCTTATTCTCAGAGCTGAATCCGTCAGCCTGTCATTCAGACCGAATTCTGAAAGGACTCCGCTTTTTGCTCCCTTTGAACAGGCAGAACCGCTTGATACGTATATTCCGTATTCCTCCAGATAATGGAGCATTATTTCAGAACGAATTCCCGGAACGGAAATATTAAGCACATAAGGACTGCACTCCTCATCTGAGTTTATGACTACTCCCTCTGTTTCGGAAAGACGTCTGCGAAGTGATGCATTCAGCTCTGACATTTTATCATAACGCTGTTTTATATCAACGCTCAATTTTTTTACAGCCGCACCCATTGCTGCTATCATAGGAACGCTCTCTGTTCCAGAACGCACTCCCTTTTCCTGACCGCCGCCGAATATTCTCGGTGCTGTTCTTACTCCCTTTTTTATATATAATGCACCAACACCCTTTCCGCCATGTATCTTATGACCACTCATTGATACCATATCAGCGCAAAGTTCCGTCACTTTAAAAGGAAGTTTCATAAATCCCTGAACAGCATCACAATGTGTTATGCAGTCGGGAAATCTCTTTTTTATGCCGTAAAATGCACGTTTTACCGGAAGAATATATCCTGTTTCATTGTTTACCATCATGATGCTTACAAGACAGGTTCTTTCATCTGTCGCATTTACAATCGCCTCGGGACTTATCTGTCCGTTTTTGTCCGGAGCAATTCTCACTATTTCAAATCCCTTTTCCTCAAGATAAGCCATACTGTTCTTCACAGATGCGTGTTCTATTGATGTTGTAACGATTTTCGGTTTTCTTTTTCCGTATATTTCAGCACTTCCGACAACAGCAATATTATTGCTTTCCGTAGCACCTGAAGTAAAGTAAATGCATGAAGAGTCAGCAGATATCGCTTTTGCAATTGCTTTTCTTGCATCGTCCACCGCAAGCTGTGCCTGAAGTCCCTTTTTGTGAAGTGATGACGGATTTCCATAGTTTTCAGTCATACATTCCATTGCGGCACTGACTGCCTCCTGGCACGGTTTTGTTGTTGCCGCATTATCGAGATAAATTTCCATTTTTTTCACCTTTTTTTATACCTGATAGTCTTTTTTATAATTATATCATATTTTCACGAAATGTAAACGATTTTCAGAGAAAGTCAGATTATTTTCTCGGAATAATAAATGGTTCTCCTGTTTTTAGCCAAAAAGAGAGGATACCCTGAAAAGAGAGTATCCCACTGAATAATTTTATCTGTCCGGTAAATTATTTTGCCATTCCAAGGAAAGCCGCACCGATAATTCCGGCATCATTTCCAAGCTTTGCAATAACAATTTCAGTATTCTTTGGTGAATTCTTTGTATAAACTTCATCCTTTACAAGTGCCTTTACAGGAAGAAGAAGCGGATCACCCTCGTTGCATACGCCGCCGCCTATGCAGAGAATGTCAGGCTGGAAAATGTTAATTGTGTTTGTGATTCCGGCTGCAAGATATTTGATATACTTGTCAACAACTTCCTTAGCTGACTTGTCACCCATTCTCATAGCGTCGAATGATGTTCTTGCAGTAACTTTACCCTTTCTTTCAGCTGTTATCTTATGCATAACGCTTTCGCTGTCTTTTGCCATAGCTTCCTTTGTCATTCTGATAAGACCAGTTGCAGATGAGAACACTTCAAAACAGCCTTTTCTTCCGCATGTACACTGAGGACCGTCAACTTCAATTACAGTATGACCGATTTCTGCTCCGGCAAAGTTTGAACCGGAATAGATTTTGCCGTCAATGATGATTCCTCCGCCTACGCCTGTTCCGAGTGTAATGCATACTGCGTTCTTTGCGCCCTTTGCAGCACCGGCAACATATTCACCGTATGCAGCAGCATTAGCGTCATTTTCAATAAATACAGGCTTGTCAATGTATTCTTTTATGTAGTCAACCATAGGAGTATTGTTGAATCCCAGATTGCATGAATATTCAATTATGCCTTTTTCGCTGTTTGCGATTCCCGGTGTTCCGATTCCGACCCACTCGATATCGTCCATTTTCAGTCCTGCTTCCTTAACAGCTTCAACAGAAACCTTAGCCATGTCAGCGGCAATTTCCTTTTCAGGTCTTGGAAGATTTGTTTTTGTGCTTGCTTTTGAAACGATGTTGTAATTTTCGTCAACAACTCCGGCAACGATATTTGTACCGCCCAGATCGATACCTATATAATACTTCATATTAATATTCTCCTTGCATCAGTTTTTATTTTGGGGAAATTCTCCTCTTATATCATAAACTAAATTTTAAAACAAGTCAATAGTTTTTTGTTCTTTATTTATAGAAAAAGGGACGATTTTTCCAATCGTCCCTGCTTTTTTATTTTATCTTCTGAGAAAGTGCTCTCGCCATAGCTGCTGTATCTCTTACATTCACAATATCATCATTGTTATAGTCAGCCTGTTCAGGAAGTTCATCCGCCTTGCCCTGTGCAATCATTTTTGCTATGTATGCCGCATCGCGAACAGTGAGTCTGTCATCCTGATTCACATCACCAAGCATCGGATAAAACATATCACAAACCCAAATGTCAACACGGCTGTCATCAATATTATTTTCTTTCATATAATCTCTGATTATTGCTTCATGTTTCTCATGCTTATTATAATAAATATTCACGATGACATCACAGCCTTCGTCATCGGAAGCAAGTGAAACTCCATTGATTATAAACCTGTTTTCTTTTTCCGCATAATCTTTCAATAGCTTTACAATTTCATTCGGGTCAGTTATCTTTTCAGAAGTACCTGAGCTGACAGACACATCATCAGAATTATTGTCTGTTCCGACCGCAAAGACATTTGAAACTGCACATGATGCCATAATAATAACTGATGATAAAACGGCAATATATTTTTTCGCTTTTTTCATAATTATTACCTCCGAACATTATATATTTTCTTTATTATAATACATTTCATCAAAAATGTCAATATTTACTGATTATTTCTTTTTCGCTATATATGCCGCAATAGCTGCTGCATCTCTTACGTTCACCCGTCCGTCGCCATTGAAATCTCCGATCAACGGGATTGTATCCGCCTTGCCCTGTGCGAGCATTCTCGCTATGTATGCCGCATCACGAACATCAAGTTTTCCGTCGCCGTTTGCATCACCACGAATTTCCGAAGGGATTGTAACATCTGTCGATACCGAAGTAACAACAGTCGTAACCGTTGTTGAAGTTGTGCTTACAGATGGCGTTACTGAAGTGGTTGTGGAAGTCTTTCCGATAATCTCAAATTTATAGCTATATTTCTCAGCATAGCTCTGGGCTGTCGAATTTTCAGTGCCATAAATTACACCGCTGAAAGTGTTGTTGTAATTTGAAATTGTTCCCGAATAATCATAAATTTCACATTCAGAATTTTCTATCGTTATGCTTTCAAGCCCTTTGCAATTGCTGAATGCACGTGCCTCTATTGATGCAACGCTTTCCGGAGTTTTTACACTTTTCAGATTTTTACAGTATATAAATGCTCCCACACCAATTGTTTTTACAGTATCAGGTACAGAATATTCTGTTTCAGTTTTTCCCGCAGGATACTGTACAAGAGTCGTTTTATTTTTGTTAAACAGTACTCCGTCATTGTCGGTATAGATTTTATTATTCCCCGATACAATTATCTTTTCAAGCGATTCACAATCTGCAAAAGCAAAGGTCATTATTCTCACAACGCTCTCAGGAACTGTTACAGAAGTCAGACTTCCGCAATTGTTAAATGCACTGTTTCCGATAGTCAGCAAACCGTCCGGCATGGTTATGCTTTTGAGATTCCGACAATCCTTAAAGGAACTGTTTCCTATTTCCTCAATGCTTTCGGGAAGAATTACCTTTGTAAGATTGTCGCATGAATCAAAAGCCTCATCAACTATTTTAACAATGCCGTCCGGAACAGCATACAGGGCTTTGGTTTTTCCGACAGGATAACGGATAAGCTGAGTTTTATCCTTGCTGAAAAGAACTCCGCCGACTGAGCAGTAGTTTTTGTTGTTTTCGGAAACATTTATATCTGTCAGCAAAGTACAGCCATAAAAGATGTTATCACTGAGTTTTTCAGCATTTTTCGGAATCGTTATACTTTTAATCCCTGTACATCGTGCAAATACGCTGTCCCCCATGCTTGTCAGGCTGTCGGGAAGAATTATTTCCGAAAGATTCGGACAATCTGAAAATGCGGAATTGCCTATACTGGTCACACCTTCCGGAATGCTGACCGTTTCAACGCTTGTGCAATTGCTGAACGTTCCTGCTTTAATTTCTGTCAGATTTTTCGGAAGTACCGCATCTGTAAGGCTTTCACAGAAAGAAAACGCATTCATTCCTATTTCCGTAACACTTTCGGGAATCTCTATGCTTTTAAGGTCTTTACAATACGAAAAAGCGTCATCGCATATCCTGATTACACTTTCAGGCACAGAAATTTTTTCAATTGCTGTAAATTTGAATGCGGCTTCACCTATCTCTTTTACGGGAAGCCCTTTTATTTCAGACGGTATGGTTACACTCACTGCACGGCTTTCACAGTCTGATATGGAGGCATAATCATATTCTCCGTCATTATCCTCATCAATCCTCCTGTAAGACAGATACTCGTCATACATTATTGAATAATCATCGGCAAAAACGTTTAAATCAGCTGTCTGTATTCCTGACTGAAAAAG
>USJI01000099.1 GCA_900554975.1 uncultured Ruminococcus sp.
CCCTTTCTTTTTACCCCATTCCCCACTGGGGAATGGGGTATCGGATTTACTTTGTTTCGTGGCTATCGTTCTTTAGTTCTGTGCTGTGTGCCTGTTTATCCTTGCTCATCATTTTGTCGGCGGTATCAAGCGCAGCTTTCATCTTATCTGCCCATGCAGGTATTTTATCAAGCTTTGAGATTATTGGTCCTTTTATAATCTGGTTTTTTATATCCTTTATTGCGTTTACGGTATTTGTAAAGATATTATCATTTATACCTCGCAACTTTAACTTCACACGGATGAAGTCATTCAGAAGTGCCTTATTATCAGGGCAGTTTCTTGTAAGCTTTCTTGCTTCGGAAAGCGACATTTCCGAGTCTCTGATATGAATATCAATAACCTTGCGACCTGCTTCAAACTTAAAGAGATTTTCATCCCTGTTTACATCAAGTTTCATTTTGCTGTCAAGCTTGTCTATGATATCATACTCTGCTTTGGTTACTTCTGTCATGCTCTTCATTGCCATAAAGTCAAGGATGGTTGCACCCATTGCCACCTTATCCATTATGCCCTTTGCATCCATCTGAGTAGTGTGGAAGTATTTAGTCATGTCATTATCGGTCAGTTTAAGTATCATATGAGGTTCAGGATTCACGAACTGCTCTATTTCACCGAGTAATTCCTCAGAAGCGTTGAACATAGAGGAATTATTAACCGCTGCACCTCGAACAGTATTTATTACGGTTCCCATATCTCTTGTTTTGATTGCATTTAACATAAGCTGTTTTGCATTTTCAAAATTTTTATCGCCACTTGCTTCGATGAGCTTAGCTGCCTTGTGTGCGAGGTATTCTATTTTGTGTGTAGGATTTGCAGCTACAACCTGATTTCTGCCGCTTGCTTTTGCCACATAAATAGCATCATCAGCACGCTTAAAGTCCTTTTTATACTGTTCCATTACATTTTCAATATGTATGGGGATATCAGGATTCATCTGAGAAACGCCTACTGATACCGTACAATGTTCTTCTGATACAGCACCATTTTTTTCAAAATGATGTACAGTAGCTTCAACTTCCTTACGGATACGCTCCGCAACATCCATTGCCTGCACGCCATCGCCACCGCAGATTACAACAAGTTCTTCACCGCCGAATCTGAATGCACAGTCTGTACCCTTCCTTGTCTCGTTTTCAAGAACGGTTGCTACAGCCTTTATTACCTCATCGCCTGCATCGTGACCGAATGTGTCATTGAACTGTTTAAAATGGTCGATATCAGTCATGATTATTGATACAGGTTCTTTGTTATTAAGCTTTTTCACGACTGTTGACTTTACAAACTCGTCATTACCGTTTCTGTTTTTCAATCCTGTAAGCGGATCGGTTATAGCTTTTTGGTGGGCGATATCCTTTTCAATCGCAAGTGCAACATTATTTGCAAACTGACTTCCCTTGCCAAGCTCCTCAAAAGGTGCATTTTCAAATCCTTCTGAATTTTCTGCCACTATTACACCAATAGGTTTATCGCTTTCTGAAAGAACCGGAATAAGAGCTTTATTTTCCATGACTGTTGTTTCACCACTGATAAGCGTACTGCGAAGCTCTCCGGCATCCTGATAAGATGTCCAGTCTCTATAATTTCCGTCAGAATTATAAAACTTATTTGAACCCTCATCAAGTCTGTAGAACGTTGCCTTTTCACAGCCAATAGTCTGTTTTGTCATGGATTCAACCTGTTCCATTGTCTTATCAAAGTCCTGACTTTCTGTCATTGCTGCAATAAACTTATTGGCAACGTCGGTTTTATGCTCAAGCTTCTCAATCTTATTTTCGGCTTTTTCAGCTCTGACAACTGCTTTTTCGGCAACTTCCGCAGTCTTAGCAAGCTCCTTTTGGGTTTCATCAAGCTTGCTTTCCGCATCTTTCAGACGCTTTTCCAGTTCTTTTATTTTATCATCCTGCTTGAAAATAAGGTCATACATTGTTTTAAATGGACTTTTCAAAGCATCAGGCAGATGATTTATCCATTCTGTGGTTTTTTCCACTTTTTAGTCCTCCCCTATTTAACATATGAATGCTCTGCACTCTTTTTCGGTTATTATACCCTTTTCTATCAGATAGTCATAAATCTCATCGGTGGTCTTGTTATGCTTTATTGCTGTATCATTGACTTTATCATAAATATCCTGTATTCGCTCAAACATTGTAGCGTACTTGTTGAAAACATATTCTGACATGATGAATTTTACATCATTCCAGTCAACATCGCTGCCGATTTCCTCTTTAAGCTCATCTGTTACAATCTCACATTCGTTTGGGCTGGTTCCGAGCTTTAAGATGAATTTTTCGGTGACTTCATCGTCTCCTGTTCCGTAAAGGTATAACGTTGATGTTTTTTCTATTCCTCTTACATATACTTTCATATTACTGATCCTTTCATATTTGCCTCATTCCCCTGCAGGAGAATGAGGCTGATTACTTACATTGTCATAGTGCTTTTCTCCATTATTTCTTTTGTCTCGTTAAACGCCGTTGACATATTTGCGTACAACTTTGTATCCTTCGGGAATTTATCATAGAACGGAAGCTTGTTCCCTGAGATAGAAAGCAGTCCCTCGCCTGCTGCTACATTTTCAACAAATGCAAGCTCAGAATCACTGTAGTGGAGAACTTCTTTGAGTTTGATGATATCCGAAGGCGACTGTTTGAGCATAACGATGAACTCACAGTTTGCCAGCATCGTTACACAGCTGTCGTCTCTGAGAATATCAATGATATTCTGTGTGATACCTGTTATTACACCGCCATATTTTCTGGCACGTTTGTACAACTGCTGAATGAAGTTACGGCAGTATGTATTTTCAAAAAGGACATGGATTTCATCTACATAAATCCAAGTAGGGATTCCTCTGTCTCTATTGGCTGAAAGCCTATTCCAGATGTTATCAAGCACAAGCAGCATAGCCTGTGTCTTGAGTACACCTGTAAGTTCCTTAATGTCAAAGGAAACAAATCTGTTGTAGATATTGACACTTGATTTGTGGTTAAAGTAGTTGGCAGATCCATCGCCGACATACATTTCAAGCGTAGCCAGCATATCTCTTTTCATGTTTGGATCAACATTTTCTGTTTCAGCTTTCATTATTTCATACATATCGCCAAGAACAGGGATATCGTTGGGGTCGAGTGTTTCAAGATAATGTGAATTGATGTACGTAAGTCTTACACATCTGTCAATAAATGACTGTTCCTGCGGAGTCAGCGGTCTGTTATTATACATACACGCAATGAACGACGTTATAAGCTGAGATTTTTCTTTGATTACATCATAATCCTCTTCTTCAAGAAGCCTGTTATCAAAATCAAAGGGATTGATGTAGTTCTTTGATCCGGTGGAAATCTTTATACTCTGTCCCTTGAACATCTGAGCCATTGACACGTATTCACGCTCAGGGTCAATTACGATTATTTCTGCATCAGCATATCTGAGGAATACATCCATCATTTCACGCTTAACATAAAATGATTTACCTGAACCTGATACACCAAGAATAAATCCCGCAGGATTTACAAATCCCGGCATTGTTCTCATTCTATTAAAGCAGATAATGTTGTTGGAAAGTCTGTTGCAGCCGTAATATACTGCATCGTCCTGCTGTATCTCCTTTACGTTGAAAGGCGTAAGAATTTCAAGACTTTCGGAGGGTAACGTTCTGTTCCACTGGAACCTCCTTTGAGTTCCGATGGGAAGCGCATCCCAAAGTCCTTCCTCTTGTTGATACTTCATTTCGGAATAAGAGCAGCCATTGGACTTAAGAGAGGAAGCTATAATTTCCATATTCGATTTCAGCTCGTCATATGTTTTTGCCTTTACCATTATTATAGTATTGGCAAGGAAGAGCTTCTGGTCCTCTACAGAAATCATATCAAAGAGCATCTTGAAATCTTCAAGCATATTCTTTATTCGCTGCGGCATGGTCGTGCTGAAATAGCCTGCTTTAACAGCTTTCTGCTCACGCTGCCCCATATCGGCGGTAACATCACCGATTTTTCTCTGCACTATCTGCCTTGCTTTTGCCGAATCATATGCAAAGGCTGTGGTTGTTACTGCCATATTGATGTTTGTTGCAATCAGATCCTTAATGATTGTATCCCCTGCTTCATGTGGATATTCTTTTATAAACACCGTCTTGCAGTAATAATCGCCAAACATGAAGTAGTCAGGCTTTGTAAAATCAAAGTAGTCCGGGCAGATATATGTTTTTTCAATACCCTTCTTCAGCTCTTCTTCTGTGAATATAGGGAGCTTATATTCTTTGTCAATGAAAAAGGTCTTTACAACTTCAAGCCTTTCCTGATTTGTAAGAGGTTCCAGTCTTGTGCTGCCTATTTTGTCAAAGCCATTTTTTAGTTTGAGGTCAATAGTTTTAAATCGTCTGTCTGCAACTTCTTCATCAGGGGCTTTAATTGTCATTGTAATGTAAATGTTTTTCCGTATTGCATTATTTCCTTTTGAGAGTGCAGGGATCAGAACACGTTCGTTGTATTCCTGACGTAGTTCATCAAACTCATCTGATTGCCGTTCCACAAGCACTGCTCTCTCGTACTTTTCAATGTCAATAGGCTCGTTCATTACCGATATCTGGCACTCTTCCGTATCGTCCAGGGAGTTTAGGAACATACGATAGCTGTACAGTATATTATCCTGCTGATTTTCATCGCCAAGGTTATAATTTATATCGTCAATCTTATAAACCTTGGAATAACGGTTATCATTTAGTTCCCAGATATCATTTGCAAGGCATCTTTTGTAAGGAAGGGTCGCTGCAACTGTTTTTCTTGCAGAGTTGACTTTCTTTTTAGCGTTATTCTTATTCTTCTTTTCAGCGCCGTCTTTGCGCTCTTTTGATAATCTTTCGGCATCTCGCTGTTTTGCACTGCCCTTGCCACCTTTAGTTTTAAGTTTCGGATATATAAAAATGCACACAGCTGCGATCAGCGCAATAAGTATAATGCTTTTATACTGTTCAAGAGAGGAAAGGTCAAGAGCCTTGCTTTCCTGTTGTGCAGCTTGCTGTTGTACTACAGTGGTTGCAACCTCAGTTTCTATAGCTTCCTCTTCAAGTGTGACTACGGCAGATACAGCTTCCGCAGGATTTTCGCTTTTGTATAACATCTGC
>USJI01000100.1 GCA_900554975.1 uncultured Ruminococcus sp.
CTGCATATTTCTGATACAAAACAACGGAAAGTACAAATATTATAAAATAGCATAAAAGGGTAGATATTGCAGCACCGGCAACGTTTATTTCCGGAATTGTTATAAGTACAAGGTTTCCTGCAAGTTTTACAGCAACTCCGGCAAGCATGAGTTTTACCGGAATATCCGCCCTGCCTGTTGCCTGAAGACAGCTGAATATCGGAAATGAAAGAGCAAGGAAAATAACTGCGATTCCAAGGAATGCAAGGCTTTGCTCAGAAACGGCACATTCCCTTATACGGTTCGGGAAAATAAAAAGAAGTATTGGCTTTGCAAGAAAGCATATTCCAAGCCCTGACGGAACAGCTATAAAAGCAGTTGCGGCAATTACATTTTCTGATAGTTTTTCAACAGCATTCCGGTCGGATTTTGTCCAGCTTTCGGCAATGCTCGGAAGAATTCCTTTCCCGAACATATTTGTAACGGACGGTATGAGATTGAATACGGTAACGGCAAGACCTGTAAAAGACCCGTAAATGAAATCGGATATATCCTCCGGCTGAATGCTCTCAAGACCGTATCTTTCTGTCAGCAGTTCAGGGTAGTTTTTTATTGTCCTGTCAAGGCATCTTATAATAGTCGCAAGGTCGATAAGCGAGGTCAGATTTGTAACAATTGAACCAAGTGCAACCGGTATCAGTATTTTAAACAGCGACTTTATAACAGAGCGTGTGCTTTCTTCCGGTTGTGATGAAAAGGCGGTATTGCGAAGCTCTGTTCCTGTTCCACGGATGTAGAGAAACAGTGTGCCTGCAAGGGTTGACAGACTTATTCCGAGTACTGCCGCTGCTGCTGCCGCCGCATAAATATCTGTTCCCTCCGGAAGCATGGCAAGTATTCTTTCAGGGTGATTCAGAACATACGAGCAGAGGAAAAGTCCTGCGGCAAGGCGGACAACAGCCTCAATGACCTGTGAAACTGCTGTCGGGTACATATTTCTCATGCCCTCCCAGCTTCCCCTGTAAACAGCAGTAATACAGCCGAAAAGTACGCACGGAGCAATCATAAGTATGGAAAGCTCGGCTTTCGGACAGGCTGTCACCTTTTCTGCAAAAGGTTTTGACAGCACAGCTACAAGAACCGAACCGGCAAGTCCCACCAGAGAAAAAAGAGCAAGCGAAACCCTGTTTATTTTCCTGACATTGCGGTAATTGCGGTACGCACAGTTTTCGGCAGTCAGCTTTGCAACCGCTGTTGTAAGTCCTGTCGCAGTAAGCGCATAGACAGGCAGAAACAGACCGTATGCACAGGAAAAATAACTCATTCCGACACCGCCGAGCATATTTGTAAGCGGTATCTTGAACAGTGCCCCGACAGCCTTTGCGACCACCGCAGAAATAATCAGAATTACTGAACCTTTAAGAAAACTCTGCTTTTTCAAAATTTGTCCTTTCCGATATGCCGTATTGCAAAAATATCTTAATATAAATTTGGTAAAAGTGCATAATGATTTTGGGATTTATCAAAAAATATATTGCTACAATTTCAAATATGTGTTATAATTATATGCGGTTATATTTTAGCATATGAAACGAGGTTGAAAAATTTATGACTTATAAATTTTCGGATAAGGTTTCAGGACTTCAGGCGTCTGCGATCAGGGAAATTTTAAAATTTACCGCTGATCCGGAGGTTATTTCATTTGCGGCAGGAAATCCTATTTGGGAAATTATGGGGATTTCCGGGTACTGCGCTGTCTTACTGTAACAGATATTTTTCAGAAAGATCCGGTACTTGCTTTGCAGTACAGCATTTCTGAGGGTTACACTCCGCTAAGGGAACTTCTGAAAAAACAGCTTGAACAGGAACATTGTTTTGATCCTCAGAAAGATGATCTGATAATTACTTCCGGTGCTCAGCAGGCAAACGAACTTTCATGCAAAGTCCTCTGCAACGAGGGAGATACTCTTATATGTGAATCACCGAGCTTTATCGGTTCGCTCAATGCATTCCGTTCGTACAATGTAAGCCTTAAAGGAATAGAAATGGAAAAGGGCGGAATGAAAACGGATGTTCTGGAAAACGTGCTTAAAAGCAGCAGCGGACAGAAACTTATCTACGTTATCCCGAATTTCCAGAATCCTACCGGTGACACAATGTCGGCTGAAAAAAGAAAGGCTGTCTATGAACTGGCTTGTAAGTATGATGCTGTTATTCTTGAGGATAACCCATATGGCAAACTGCGTTTTGCCGGCGAGGAAGTTGAATCCATAAAGAGCCTTGATACACAGGGAAGAGTTTTGTATTCAGGCACTTTTTCAAAGATACTTGCACCGGGACTCAGAGTCGGCTATATAGCAGGACCTCGTGAAATAATACAGAAGATAATTGTCTGCAAACAGGTTTCCGATGTTCATACCAATATATGGGCGCAGCTGCTCTGTTACCGTTTTATGACAGAGTGCGACATGGAAAAGCACTATGCCGGACTTCGTGAAATATACCGCAAAAAATGCAGTCTTATGCTGGATAATATGGATAAGTATTTTTCAGCAAAGGTCACATATACAAAGCCTGAAGGCGGATTGTTCATCTGGGCAACCCTTCCGGACGGAAGCGATATGATGGATTTCTGCACAAAAGCTGTTAGAGATTACAAGATAGCTGTTGTTCCGGGAACTGCATTTATGATAAATGAAAGCGAAAAAACCAATTCGTTCCGACTGAATTTCTCTACCCCGACAGATGAACAGATAGTCAGGGGAGTTAAAATTCTCGGAGATATGACAAAAGAAATACTTGATTAAAGAGAGGTAAATTAAAATGGCTGGAAAACGTTCTGTTCTGGACAGATATACAAGTTCACAGAAATATATAGTATCAAGAGGTAAGGCTCTTACATTCCCTGCAACACCTTTTAAGAGAGATTTTGCAGAAAATGAAGTTTATGGTGCGGTTGTTGATATCCCTATGTCACCTACAGTTCTTGCAAGTCTTGTATGTTTTGCAAACGGTGCTGCAAACCTTTATTTCAATCTCGGCGGAGAATATGTAAATGCGGCGGGAAGATACAGAGGTGTTGCACAGGCAGCGTTTGACTTTATCAAGAATGCATCTGACCTCCTCGAAGGCTGTGAAAAGACAACAAAATTTGATATGCCGACAGCAGGCAAAAACTTCGTTTACCTTATCACAAAGGGCGGAGTTTACAAGACAGTTATTATTCCGAACGCTATCCCGACAGAAGCTGAAAACAAAAAGAAGCTTCATTATTATTATCAGAGAGTTATGGCTGAACTCAGAACAGCTCAGCTTAAGGATCAGGCTGCCGGAATCAGCGACGGTTATATCTCAGTAAAATAATTTTCCTTTGCCTTATGCGGTCTGGGGAAAATGCAGATATTTAACGTGAAAAATGGCTGTTCTGTTGAGAATATTAACAGAAATGTCTTGAAAAAAACGTATAATTCTATTAAAATGCCGAAGTTGCGAAAAACTATTGCAATTTGTCGGATTTTGGGGTATTATATAAAATACTGATTCAGGGAAACAGGTGAAAATGTTGGTAGATTTTCAGTTTAAGGAAAATTATAATATTGATGATCTTCTTGAGGTTATGAAGATTCTCCGCAGTCCTGAGGGATGTCCATGGGACAAGGAACAGACACATAAATCAATAAGACAGGATTTTATTGAGGAAGTTTATGAGGCTGTTGAGGCGATTGATCTTGATGACAGGGAACTTCTGCGTGAAGAACTTGGAGATGTTCTGCTTCAGGTTGTTTTTCACTGCCGTATAGAAGAAGAAAAAAACAATTTTGCCTTTGATGATATCTGTGATGAACTTTGCAAAAAGCTTATTGTAAGACATCCTCATGTTTTCGGTCAGGTGACGGTTTCCGGTACGGGCGAGGTTCTCAGAAACTGGGACAGTATCAAGAAGGAAACAAAGGGTCAGGAAACTTATGCAGATACTCTTGAAAGCGTGGCAAAATCCCTTCCGGCACTGATGAGAGCACAAAAGCTCGGCAAGAGAGCTATGAGAGCTGGAATGGACTTTGAAACAAAGGAAGATGCTTTTGAATGTATAAAAGCTGAAACTGCTGAACTTGAAGAGGCTATGCAGGAAAGCAGTCAGGAGCATATTGAAGAAGAATTCGGTGATCTGCTGTTTTCATGCGTTAATACCGCAAGACACCTTGGCATAGATGCAGAACTCGCTCTTACAAAGGCATCTGAAAAATTTATAAAAAGGTTTAAGGAAACCGAAAAACTCGTAACGCTGAGCGGAGCCGATATGAAGGCTCTTAGCATAGAAGAACTTGACGTATTCTGGCGTCAGGCAAAACAAAATATTTGATTTTGGATCAAAAGGAAAATGGAGGAAATTAAAATGACAAAAGCAGAATTAATAGCACAGGTTGCAGAAAAAAGTGAACTTTCAAAGAAAGATGCTGAAAAGGCTATTGCCGCAGTAGTTTCATCAGTTACAGATGCACTCGTTGCAGGTGACAAGGTGCAGCTCGTTGGCTTTGGTACATTTGAAGTTCGTGACCGTAAGGAAAAGGAATCCAAGAACCCAAGAACAGGTGAAAAGATTATCGTTCCTGCTAAGAAGGCTCCTGCATTCAAGCCTGGCAAGGCTCTTAAGGACGCTGTTAACGCATAATTGCGTGATGTCTTGAATTAAAAAGTATCAGGGCGGAGATTTTCTCTGCCCTTTTTGTTTTAAAGGAGGAAATATATGAGACTTGACAAATATCTGAAAGTTACAAGACTTATCAAAAGAAGAACTATTGCAAATGAAGCCTGTGACGCTGGAAAAATTATGGTCAACGGAAAAATTGCAAGAGCTTCATATGACATAAAGGTCGGCGATATTATTGAAATAAATATGGGCTCAAGACCGCTTAAAGCTAAGGTTCTGAACGTTACAGAATATGTGACAAAGGAAAGTGCAGCCGACAATTATGAGATAATCCAGTGAAAAAAATTATCTGAAAAAACATAAATATTCATATTATTACAGGAAGAACACAAAATTTTTCTTGACATTTTCAACAAAAAAGTATAAAATAAATATATTGTATAAACTTGCACAATTATTACTGCGGCTTTTCATGCGGCTGTAATTAAGTCATAATTTTTAATGTGTGAACGAGGTTTACCAGTTTAATTTTT
>USJI01000101.1 GCA_900554975.1 uncultured Ruminococcus sp.
GTCTTTCATATCCGGACTTTTCATCATTATATAACTGCAATTTCCACCACCCCCAGAACCGGAACTTCCGTCGCCGGAACGGATATATTGCTGTCATCGCCGTTAAGATTCAGACCACTGTAATCAATAACGCCGGATATGTCGGAGATGACAGCACCTATCGCCGAAAGCCTGACTGTGATATTTTCGCTGTCATTGCTTTCCATCACAAGAGTTTTAAAATAGTTTTTTACAGCCGGTTCAAAACTGCTTTTTACAGATTCAGTGGAAGTTCCTTCCGAAAGCTCTGCTGAAAATGATATATCTATGATGCGGCTTGCAGCTGATATCGCTGTAAAATGTGCACCTATCGGAGCAGTTCCTTCACCCAGACCGTCCCCGATATTGTAAACTGTTCCGCCGATAGTTTTTGTTCTGCCGCTGTCATCAGGATCAACATATTTCTGTACGGCAGCAACAGTATCTTCACTACACGGCAGACCGTTGTGGTCGATAAGCACAGCTTTTACAGTGTTTGCGCCGTCCCAGAGCGGAAATATCTTAGCTTTTCCTACACCTGAAATACTTTCACACCATATTTTGTAATGCTGTCTGTTTCCGTTTTCACCTGTACCTGATATCTTGTCAAGCAGACGTCTTCTCAGACTTTCGTCATCTTCCGGGTCTGTGCCGTATTTTATAATTGCGCCAAATTCGGAGCTTTCAAGTCCTTCTGCCGTATCAACGGGGACAGCCTTTGTTCCTGCAATTATATTGTTGTACTCTGTTCCTGCTTCTTCAGCTTCAAAGCAATCAGCATTTTTTAAAGCAAAGTACAAGCCGTTACAGAAAAAGCGTTCACCATCATCTGGCGGACTGCCTTTCAGTAAAGCCCTGTACTGTGCCCTTTCAGCTTCATGCCGTATAATTCCGTATTCGGAAGCTTTTGCATCAAGATATTCTCCGCTGGCTGTGCTGATCTGGGAAAGCGAAAATATAAGTTCCAGACTGGTATAAAATCCGGCAATTTCTATTGCAATTCCGGAAATGGCATCATAAAAAATACTTCCCGGACGTGTATCTATGTCATCGGGAGCATTTTCAAGTACACTTTTCATAATATTTTCGTATGTATTGCTTTCAAACATCATATCACCTCACTTATCTGTGTTTCACCGAATATGGTATCCGCCCTGAATGAAACTGCAACGGAATCACCCTTAAAAGCAAATGAAAAATCATAAACATCAAGTATCCTTGTGTCTTGCGAAAGAGCGTCCTTTACAAGAACAGGGAGAGCCGTTTCAATCAGTTCGGGGGTGGAATCCTCATCACGGATAATATCCCCGAGTTCTCCGCCGTAATCATCATCATAGATAAGATTTTTGTATCTTGCAGTTATAATAGCTTTTCTTATCGCCTGATTTACCGCTTCAATACCGTCGGCAATGCCGATAATCCTTCCTGAATCAAGGTCAAGGCGGTATGTCCGGCTGGGCTTTTCGGTTTCTTCCGCTATGCTGTCAATTGGTATTTCTATATCAGCCGCCATACTTTACCTCCTGTCAAGCAAATAGTATTTCTTTCCGGAATTATAAACCAGTATATGCACCAGTTCTCCGGCTTGCAGGTCTGTTATCCTGCCCGGAACTGTAATCATCTTACTGCTTAGCACCTGTTTTTCATCATTGACAATCTGTACCGAAAGCGGATCTGACGATAAAACCTGTCCCATGACAATTTCCGGCTGTCTGGGCATAAGCCGCTGTATCAGCTGTTTTATGCTTGTGGGATTTTCCATAAAACCTCCTATTCATTTACGGCGTTGAGTGTAAGACTCATAGTATGTACATTTCCCGAAAAAGTGTGTGTATCTTCATCAACGTAAAAAGTCTGTTCAAGCCCGAGTTCATCTATTTTTACATAAACCCCCACGCCCGAAATAACGTCCGGTATTCCCAGCGCTTCCACAGAAAGACTTATTTCAGGTGTGCTTATCTCCCTGAATGTTTCATTTATCTGTTCTTTCAGTTTGGCTTCTGAAAGGTCATCGTCTTTTTTGTCGATTTCCTGAAAAATGCCGATTTTCTTTTCAAGTCCGGTATCCTTTTTTACAGCATATACCGTATCTTCATCAGCAAGGATTTTCAGACGAGTTTTTATGTCCTCGATGCTCTTTTTGTATGTATATGATTTTATATTGACTCCCGTTTCAAGTACCCATTGAAGTATATTTTCACGGCGTTTTACAAGGCTCAGAATGCCTTTTTCGGATTTGACATAATACTTTGTTCCGGTAGCTTTGTAATCCTGGGAAACGGCATCAAGGATTGCGTCCCATGCGGTAGTCTTTGACTTGGCAAGCTCTGAAATTTTGTATGAAGTATCCGCAACATCAGAATATTTAATGCCGAATCTTTTACATACATCAATAAAAATATCGTGTACGGTTTTGTTTTCGTACACGAATGTATCTTTATTGTTAGCAAGGTAAATACCGTTGTCATAAGCTTTTATCGGCATTTTAAAATTTCCGGACTGCTGCTGGGACATAATGATTCCACGAAAGAGTTCTTTTTTATTATAGCAGAAAACAATGTGATTTCCTTCGGTTACATCTATGCCGCTTCTGGCTTTGCCGGAGTCTGAAAGGGAAACCTCAAGCGTTCTTGCCGCCGAGCCTTTTCTGCCTTTCCACTTTATATTTTCAGCAAGTTCCGATATGTCATACGCACTGCCGTTTTTATACAAAATAAGATTAATATTTTCCATGAAAGACCGCCTTTATGGTATTGTTAAAATCTGCCCGGCAGTTATACGATTCGGGTCCGGGCCGACGGTCTTTTTGTTGGCTTCGTAAATAACCGTATATTTTGCACCGTCACCGTATATCTGCTTTGCAATGTTATAGAGCGAATCGCCGGATTTTACGGTATATGTTTTCGGCTTTGATTTGCTGCTTATTCTTGAGGATTTTTTCTTCTGCGTCTGAGCTGTTTTGTTTTTGGTTATGTTTATCCGGCGTACTCTTATCATCTGATATTGTTTCAGGGTGAGGGAGTAATCATAGCTCCCGACATCGCCGCCGCTCTGAGAATACGAAAAGCTTTCAATAGACGTATACCACACAATATCGCAGGCGGTTATATAAATCCGGACGGGGAGTTTTTCTTTTTGCCAGTTTGTAATAACAGTGATGTAATAGTGGGGAAGCAGAAGCTTTTTTACGGCACAGCCGGGGAAATACGCTTTCGGAAAAATACCCGAAAATGAGATGACGGCTGATTTCGGCTCCTGAATATTCGTTATTTCGCCCAGTCCTATTATTGTCATACTGCTGTTATTACCGCTTCGTGAGATTTTCACGGTTTCCGGATTAACAGGCAGCTGAATTCTTTTGCCGCCTGCTTCAAGCCAGAACTGGTACTTTTTATCAGATTTCATAGCTGTCATCGCCCTCCTCAAATGCCTCCTGAGCAACAATGTTCATAAGCACCGGTTTCAGATATTCCATCATTACAGCCACAACTTCCTCCTTGTCGGCTTTGCCTTTTACACTGACTGCACCTGTTCCGTTGATATCAATGGACAGCTTTTTGACAGATTCACTGTTTTCTGATGAAGTCTGAACCGCCGCAGGAAGAGCCGTATCAGAAGGCGGCATGAACAAAGGTCTGCTGTCAATATCGCCGATTATACGCTTTGTTTCATCGGCTGTATAAACTGTTTCACCGCCTCTGAACTGAATCAGCTCAGGACCGTTTTCACCGACCAGAGCAACTCCCGGCTCGGCGGAAAGAGTGCCGGAAGCGTAGCCGTTTATACCTTTGCTTTCTGCCCCCGGCAGATTATACGAAATATTTGAAGTGTTGAATACATTTTTTACTGAATCCACAAGGCTTTGTGCAGCTGAAACTGCTTGTCCTCTTTGCGCAATAATGCTGTTTGCATAAGCATTTACTGTATTTATGGCACTTGTTCTGGCATTACCCTGAAGTTTGTCAAGTCCATTAATTTCTTTGGAAACTCCGTCAGTGAAATCTTTGATTTTTTTATCATAATCAGTAACCCATGCCGCCGTGGTATCAGAAGCTTCTTTTTGTTTGTCGTCAATAGCGCCGATTGTATTTGCAAGTTCTGTAACAGCATCTTTATTGCCGCTTTGCAGATTTTCAACCATGCTCTGAGCAAGTCCGGCAGCTTCTTCGCTTCCGCTCTGTGCATAAGACATAAGAGCATTGTAATTTTCCTGTGTTACACCCAGTTCTTCAGCAGAAATGCCGGAAAGATAGGAAATGTTGTCTGAGTACTGAGTCCAGTACTCAAGCTGCGAATCAAGTGCCACCTGAGCATTTGAAACTGTGGCATCTGCATTAACCTGTGCTTCGTCAAATAATCCGAACTGTCCCTGAAAACTTTCATATGCGGAATTATACGCTTCGTCATACGCTTCAGCCAATTCAAGAATTTTATCTGATACTTCAGAAATACCATTTCTGGCTGCTTCCTGAGGAGTCATTTCCTGATTTGCTTTTTCGGCAGACTCGCTCACATCGTCAAAGCTGAATGCAGTATTATCAAGTTGTCGGATATATTCATCTGCACCTTCCGGATTGCCCATATCGGTAAAAAGCTGTCTTATTTTGTCGTCATACGTATCAAGCGAATTACTTCCGTTTTCAATTTCATCGCTTAATTTTTGATAATCTTCATACAATTTACTAAAATCCCAGTTGTCAGGGTTAGTAAAAGAAGGGTCATTGAACTTGTCCAGTTGTCTGCTTAAAACATATTGCTTGTCTTTTGCATCTGCAAGTTTCTGAACCTGATGTATGTAATCATTGGTGAAACTTCCATCTGTTAAAGCATCAGAAGCCGCCTGCTTTCTGTTCTCTTTAGCAGTTTCAATTAATTGTGAATTAATATTGGTCGGGTCAAATCCGGTAAGCTCGCCTGTATCGTAATTAACCTCAATATTACAATTAAAAGTATTATTAAGGTAATCAGCATATTTTGACATTATGTCAAGGTCAGAATTTGTAAGCTGTGCTTTTTCGGAAAGAGCATCAAGCTGAGCAGTTGCGACTACGCCATTTTGCCATTCTTTATTAATGTCATCTATTTTCCCTTGGTATTCTGATGTAAAAGAATTTAATTTTTCT
>USJI01000102.1 GCA_900554975.1 uncultured Ruminococcus sp.
AAGCCGCCAGTATGCCGTATACTTGATTATGGCAAATTTTGCTTTGAACAGGCAAAGAAAGAAAAGGAAGCAAGAAAAAATCAGAAAACTGTTGAAATCAAAGAGATCAGAATGTTTTCTGCGATTGATACTCACGATTTCAATACCAAAGTCAATCAGGCAATGAAGTTTCTGAAAAACGGTGACAAGATAAAGGTTTCTGTAAGATTTCGTAAGCGTGCGATTGCACAGGAACTGCTTGATAAGTTCAAGGAAGCTTGTGCGGAAGCCGGTGTTGTTGACAAGCCAGCTAAAATGGAAGGCCGCAGTATTGTTATGTTCATGTCACCAAAGGCATCAGCTAAATAAAGGAGGAACAGGTTATGTCAAAGGTTAAGGTTAAAACACATTCAGGCGCTAAAAAGCGTTTTAAGCTGACAAAGAACGGTAAGGTTAAATATCAGCACACAAACAAAAGACATAGACTTACACAGAAGGATACAAAGAGAAAGAGAATTGCTCGTAATGCAGGTGTTGCAAGCGAAACAAATGCTCCAACAGTTAAGAAGTTAATTCCTTACAAATAATATCAGATAATCGGAAAAGTTAAAACGGAGGTATAGACTATGGCACGTGTTAAGGGTGCGATGATGACTCGCAAGAGAAGAAATAAAACTCTCAAGCTTGCAAAGGGCTACTGGGGCGCTAAGAGCAAGCATTTTAAGATGGCTAAACAGGCCGTTATGAAATCAGGCAACTATGCTTATGCCGGAAGAAAGAAGAAGAAGAGAGATTTCAGACAGCTCTGGATTACAAGAATCAGTGCTGCTTGCAAACTCAACGGAATCAATTATTCACAGTTTATGAATGGTGTTAAGAAGGCTGGCATTACACTTAACCGTAAGATGCTTTCTGAAATCGCTATCAGTGATCCGGCTGGATTTACAGCAATCGTAGAGAAGGCTAAGGCTGCTCTTTAATTTGTAAAAAACACGCTCTATTTATAATCAGAGCGTGTTTTCGTTTAATTTATGCTGATGGGAGATTTTGTATGTATCTGCAGTTTTCTGACGAAAAGATTATAACATCAAGGGACAATCCTTCAATCAAATTGTTCATGAAGCTTATGTCCTCCAAAAAAGCCCGTGTGCAGTACAGAATGTTTGTGCTTGAAGGGGGCAGACTTGTTTTTGATGCCATAAAGAGCAATGCACCTGTAAGAAAAATTTTCGTTACTGAATCTGCACTTGAAAAGAATCGTGAAAGATTTGAAGAACTTGATTTCCCGGAAGCTGAAATTATATGTATTTCAGATGAACTTGGTGACAGAATTTCCGGAACAGACAAGACGCAGGGCGTTTTTGCACAGTGCGGATTTATCGACAGAACGGATAGTATCAGTAAGCTTAAAAAGCATGGAAGATATGCGGTTCTATATCAGCTTCAGGATCCGGGAAATGCCGGAATGATAATCAGGACAGCAGATGCACTGGGGCTTGACGGAGTTATTTTTTCGGAGAGCTGTGACATATACAATCCGAAGGTGATAAGAGCTACAATGGGTTCTGTTTTCAGAATACCGGTTTTTCATGATGTCAGTGCAGACGATGTTTTTATGGCTCTTGCCGATGCACAGATACAGCCGTTTGCGGCGGTTATTGACAGTGATGCAGAGAATATCAAGAATGTTGATTTTTCAGACGGCGGAGCAATTTTCATCGGAAATGAGGGCAACGGACTTCCGAAAGAAACTGTTGAAAAGTGCGGCAGAAAAGTAACTATTAAAATGAGTGGAAATACTGATTCGCTCAATGCGGCAATGGCAACAGGCATAATGATGTGGGAGCTGATGAAATATGAATAATACAGTGTACTGGCTCTGGTTCATTATGGCTTTCAGACCCGGAAATGAACGCATATGGGAGATAATAACACCTTTTCAGGACGTGAAAAAAGCCTGGCTGGCAGTTTGCGACGGTGAGCATCCTTCACTCAGTGAAAAGGAAAAAAGAGCAGTAAAAACAACACATATAGAACAGTGCGACAGTATTATAGAATACTGTGAAAATAAAGGATACAGAATTATAACATTCGAAGATGAAAACTATCCTTATTTGCTTAGGAATATTTACAATCCTCCTGCCGTACTGTTTTGTATGGGTGATATTGAGAATTTTAACAGCTGTCCGGCAGTTGCGTGTGTCGGAACAAGAAAACCTTCGGTTTACAGTGCCGAAGTAACAGAAAAAATATGCTTTGAGCTTGCAAAGAGAGGTTTTGCAATTGTCAGCGGATTTGCCCTCGGACTGGATTCCGCTGCACATAAGGGAGCCCTGAAAGCAAACGGCTGTACCGCAGCTGTGCTTGCCTGCGGACTTGATGTAAATTACCCGAGAGAAAACGAAAAAGCAAAGGGGCTTGTGGCAAAGCATGGTGTTGTAATAAGCGAATATCTTCCGGGAACACATCCAGACAGGTTCTGTTTTCACATCAGGAACAGACTTATATCCGGTCTGAGTTTCGGGACAATAGTAACCGAAGCGGACGAACTGAGCGGTTCGCTTATTACTGCATCTCATGCGGCGGAACAGGGAAGAGCTGTTTTCTGCGTTCCGCCGGGGGACATATTTGACAAAAGGTATTCAGGAGTGGTAAAATATCTTCGTGACGGAGCGATACCTGTTTTCAGTCATCTGGATATACTTTATGAATATTACACGTCAGGCAGTGCCAGAATTTATGATGACGATACAATCAGCTGGCCTGAAATCTGCGGCGAGGAAGATATCGTAAAGCGTGACAGCCGTTCGGAAAATAAAAAGAAGACTGCGGCAAAAGCTTCGGCAAAGAAAAAAGATGAGAACAAAGAAAAAGAAGATTCAAATGATAATTTGCAGAGCGGGATGCTTTATGAACGCTTTTTTGATGATATGACCAATGACCAGCAGGTTGTTGTGTTCTGTCTGAAAGACGGTGAAATGTATCCCGATGAAATCGCAGAGAAAAGCAAGTTAGACCCGATGAGTATTCTCGGAATACTTACAGAACTTGAAATGATGGGTGTTGTGGAACTGCGTCCGCAAAATAAATACGGACTTCTGTGATTTCAGAAATTTTATGGGAAGGAGATTTTTTCTGCGGCCTTGCAGGAAAAAGTGAAATAGATATGTCAAACCTTGTTATAGTGGAATCTCCGGCAAAAGCGAAAACTATAAAGAAATATCTTGGCGGAGATTATGAAGTAATCGCATCTATGGGGCACGTCAGGGATCTGCCTAAGTCCAAGATGGGAATTGATTTTGAAAACAACTTTCAGCCTCAGTATATTGATATGAAGGGCAAAGAGGACGTTATAAAGGAACTGAAAAAATACGCAAAAAAATGCGATCATATATATCTCGCAACTGACCCGGACCGTGAGGGAGAGGCAATATCATGGCATATTGCACAGATGCTCGGACTGGATCTTAATGACAACAACCGTGTGGCTTTTAATGAAATTACCAAGACAGGCGTTCAGACTGGTATGAGCCACCCGCACAAAATAGACCTTGACCTTGTAAATGCACAGCAGGCAAGAAGAATACTTGACAGAATAGTCGGATACAAGCTGAGTCCGTTTCTCTGGAAAAAGGTTAAGAGGGGACTTTCAGCAGGACGTGTTCAGTCAGTTGCAGTTCGTCTTATAGTTGACAGGGAAAAGGAAGTAAAGGAATTTGTTCCGCAGGAATACTGGAGCATTGATGCTAAGTTTACTGCACCTTCAAGCAGAAAGGTTTTTGCGGCAAAGCTTTCTGCAATAGACGGCAAAAAGGCTGAGATAGCCAATAAGGAACAGTCAGATGAGATTCTGAAAAGACTGGAAAACGCTGTGTACACCGTAACAGACGTTAAGAAACGTGTTACAAAGAAACAGCCTGCACCACCGTTTATTACATCAACATTGCAGCAGGAAGCCTCAAAGCGTATGGGATTCCAGGCAAAGAGAACCATGAAAGCGGCACAGGAACTTTATGAAGGTGTCGAGATAGAGGGAATGGGTGCTGTCGGTCTTATTACCTATATGAGAACGGACAGCCTGAGAATTTCAGATGAGGCAAGAGCAGCTGCGGCAAAATGTATTGAGGATATTTACGGAAAAGAATATCTTCCGCCGTCACCAAGAGTTTTCAAATCCAAGAAAAATGCACAGGATGCACATGAAGCTATCCGTCCGTCACTTCCGGAACTTACTCCGGACAGAGTGAAGTCCAGCCTTACAACAGACCAGTTCAAGCTTTACAAACTTATATGGGAAAGATTTATTGCAAGTCAGATGGCAAATGCGCTTCTTGACACAGCATCTGTTACCATTGAAGCAGAAGGCTGCACATTCAAGGCTTCAGGATATTCCGTTAAATTTGATGGTTTTACAAAACTCTATGAAGAAAAGAAGGACAGCGATGAGGAGAATAACAAAATGCTCCCGCCTATCCAGAAGGATGACATATGCAAGCTGAAAGAGATTCTGGGCAACCAGCATTTTACCCAGCCTCCTGCAAGATTTACAGAAGCTTCACTTATCAAGACAATGGAAGAAAACGGTATCGGAAGACCGAGTACCTATGCTCCTACAATTACAACCATTATTTCAAGAATGTATGTTGAAAGAGATGGAAAACAGCTTAAACCGACAGCGCTTGGTGAAGTCATAACAGACCTTATGAAAGATCACTTCAAGCATATAGTTGACGCTAAATTTACAGCAAAAATGGAAAATGATCTTGACAGCGTTGAACGCGGTGAAACAAACTGGGTAGATACTCTTGACGTATTTTACAAGGACTTTGAAAAGGTACTTGCCAAAGCCGAAAAGGCGATGGAGGGAAAAAGGGTTAAAGTTCCGGACGAGGAAACCGATGTTGTCTGTGATCAGTGCGGCAGAAAAATGGTTATCAAGATAGGAAGATTCGGAAAGTTTCTTGCCTGTCCGGGATTCCCTGAATGTAAGAATACAAAGAAGATTGTTCAGGAAACAAAAGGAACCTGTCCTTTATGCGGACACAAGATGGTTCAGAAAAAGTCCAAGAAGGGCAGAAGTTTCTATGGTTGTGACAATTACCCTGAA
>USJI01000103.1 GCA_900554975.1 uncultured Ruminococcus sp.
TGAGAAACTGTTGCTGTTTTCATCGTATGTGTATTTTATGCTAATCGAGCCGAAATTTCCCGCACTCTTAAATATAGATTTTGTATCAACAGCGGAGGTGTTATACTTTACAGAGTATTTTTTCAGTTTACTGTCAGTTTCCGAAACTGATATTGATTCTACAACAGGCTTTTCTGATTCGGCATTCAGCACTTCATCAGTACAGATGGTTTTCATTATTTTCTCGTACTGATTTGCCATATCGTCGTAGCTGTAATCCGACCACGCTGCATCTTTTTCTTCCGGAACATAAAATGTTTCAGCTGAAATTTCAGTAGCCTTTCCGTTACGGTAAAACTTCATTGCTCCGGAATAATCATACTGCATGAATGCGCAATCGTCGTCCATCTTGGAAGCTTCTGTCAGCACAGGTGCATCGGAGGAATTCTTTGAGACCTGTATGTAATAATCACCTGAAAAATCGGTGTTCAGAATGTAGTCTTTTGCAAGGTCAAAATTTTTCTGCTTTTCCTCGTCGCTTTCCGAACAGGAGCAGAGAGAAAGACAAAGTATGAATGCTGAAAAAACAGCAAGGATTTTTTTCATGGTAATCTCCGTTCTGCCGCATTTTCTGTAAGATGATACGGCTTTTTAATAGTTTATCGGGGCAGGGCAGGAAACAAATTTTAATTTTAATAAAAGACAAAAAACCCCTTTAAATTTTGCTGAAATAATGATATAATATAAATACGTGGGCTGAGTTTTATATTCCTGATAACTTCTCCTCGCTGAACTTTATGAGCTTCAGCAGTTCATCTGACTGAGGAAATTTTTCAGAAAGCCCCGATGTTGTAATATTTTTGCTGAAATTTTCAGAACATTCGGTTCTGATTGCCGCACAGGCTTTCATTATGCCTGCCGCCGCAGTATCTTCAGCGATTAACTGAGGTAATTTAAACATATCACAGTTGTTTTCTTCGTTGGAATGATATATAATTCTGAAAAGTCTGTAAAGACAGAGCATTATATAATCAGCGGATTCTTTTTCAAGCTTACTGTTTTCTTCATCTGAGCAAAGTGACAGAATAAGCGATACGGATTCTGATATCATCTTTCCGTCATCTTCTGCACTTTGTGTATTTTCATGCGGAATAAACTGTCTGTCCGGCGAAGGTGTTCTTCCCAGAAGATAGTCACAGGAAACATTATAATAATCAGCAGTTTTGACAAGAAAATCAAGTCCGCATTCTCTTATTCCTTTTTCGTAATGAGATAAAAGAGCCTGAGAAATTCCAAGATCTGCCGCCGCCTGTTTCTGACTGATTTTTCTTTCTTTTCGCTGCAAGGTTATGATTCTTGGAAAATCAGCGTTCATTTTGATACCTCTTTTCTTGTAGTGAAAAAAATTTTTCTGTACATTACCGCACAGAAAGTTACATTAAAAGTTACATTAAAATTATATAACAATCCGTATAAAAAAGTAAATGGTATTATTACAACATATTTTGCAAAACTCAGCGCCGAAATTTGTTGAATATATGTATATGGCGAATTTGCAGACATTTTTTAGTGCATAATAACTAAGAATCTGTTATGAATATCATCGCAGAATAAGCGGATGATGTTTTTTATATGTAAGGTCTGCAATTTTCGGTATGTCATAAAAGTCATGACATATTCCGGTACGCCTGCAATATTTTTATACACAGCGTAAATTCAGCTGCTTATGAAAGGAGTGCCTATGAAAGGTTACAGGCTAAGCATTATAAGACATGGACTTACAGATGCAAACGACAAGGGAATCTATCTCGGCAGCCGCACAGATTATCCGCTTTCCAAAAAGGGGATAAGTTCCCTTCTGAATATAATGGACGAATTTGAATATCCTAAGGTTCAGAGGGTTTATTCAAGTCCTATGAAAAGGTGTCTTGAAACGGCAGAGATAATTTATCCTTACCGTGAACTTCAGATAGTTGAGAATATGACAGAACTTGATTTCGGCGAGTTTGACGGTAAAAGCGTAAATGAACTTATTGACCGTGATGACTATAAGGACTGGCTCAAAGGCGGTTCACCGGACAAGCGTCCGCCGGGAGGGGAAAGCACAGAGGAACTTCTTCTCAGGCTTTTCAAGGGACTGCATGAGATCATCATGGACATGATGAATCAGGAACTGACCCATTGTGCACTTATAACACATTCGGGAATAGTAACAAATCTTCTTGCGGCGTTCGGCATTCCTAAGGTTGACCCGAAGGAACTTACCTGCGATCCGGGAGAGGGTTATGAAGTCCTTGTTACAGCAAAGATGTGGCAGCAGTCACAGGCTTTTGAGATACTCGGACGCATTCCTTATTATAAGGAATAATACAGCTTTACATATTTTCCGCTGTCTGCGGAAGAACTGAGAGGCTGAACTATGAAGATTTCGTATTACAAAACCTGTGCAGGGGAGAAACTCAGCGGAAGGTACTGCGAGGGGTTTTTTGTGGTGTCAGTATGCATACTTGTTTATCTGATATTCAAGGCGCTGGACATTGCCGGAACAGGAGCGGTTCTGTATGAAAACAATTTTAATGTTGCAGGACTTTATCTCAGCGGAGATGTCATGACTGCTGTTGTAAAGATTTTGCGGTATCTGATATGCTTTGCAGTGATATCTCCTCTTGTTACGGGCGGCATATGGTGGTTTTATCAGACGGCCGCAGATGAAGACAACAGGAGTATTCTCAAGCTTTACACCGGATTCCGCCTGAATATCAGAGCCGCACTTATATACGGCATGATGTGGCTTATGGGTATGCTTTCGCTTCTTCCGTCAGGTATGTGCTGGCTTTATGCTTACAGAATGTTTACAGAAATTCCGCAGAAAACTGACCAGTCACTGGCACTGTTTCTTTCTGTTCAGACAGCCGTTCTGGGTATAGCTCTTCTGGGAATTTATCTTCGCTGTGTGCTGAGTTTTATACTGTCGCCATTTATCTTTATAAATCAGCCTGATATGGGAACATTCAGGGTGCTGAGAGAATCAGTCCGAAAGATGAAAGGTGCAAAACTTGATTTTCTTGCACTTGTGCTGTCATATCTGCCGTTTATGATACCTGTTGTGACGATTCCGTTTATACTCCCGAAAGCGGTAATGTCAGCGGCAGTTTTTGCAAGAGAACGGATAGAGGGGTGAATAAACTGCTTTGGGGACAATAAAATTTTATCCCGATAAAACAATGAAATTACAGGATTTTCTGCGTGAGTGCGGAGTTTCAAGGCGGCTTATAACCCGTCTTAAACGGATTCCTGACGGTATTACACGAAACGGAGAACTTATCCGTACCATTGATTTTGTGAATGCGGGAGATGTGATAGCTATTGAATCTGAGGATTCGAGTCTTCTTGAACCGAATGCTGAGCTTTGCGTTCCTGTTGCATTTGAAAATGAAAATCTTGCCGTATTTGACAAACCACCGGGAATGCCTGTCCATCCGTCCATAAGGCATCAGGGGGACACGCTCGGAAATTTTTTTGCGGCAGAATATCCGGGACTTACATTCCGTCCTGTAAACAGACTGGACAGAAACACTTCCGGTCTTTGTATTATTGCCAAAAATCCGTTTTCAGCGGCGGCTTTACAGAGGAATGTGGAAAAGGTTTACTATGCGGCAGTTTCGGGTGACGTTTCCGGTGAAGGAACGATTGATGCTCCGATAGCAAGGGAACAGGAATCAATCATAAAAAGAATTGTAAGCCCTGCCGGACAGAGGGCTGTTACGCATTACAGGTGCACAGGCAGAAGCGAAAAGTATTCCTTAATGGAAATAACTCTTGAAACGGGAAGGACGCATCAGATAAGAGTTCATTTTTCCTATATCGGACACCCTCTTGCAGGAGATGATATGTACGGCGGCAGCAGGGAGGATATTGACAGACAGGCCCTGCACTGCGGAAAGCTGACCTTTAAAGAACCTGTCACAGGTGAGATGATTACGGTCGAATCGCCTCTGGCAGATGATATAAAAAGATTATTTGAATGAAAGGATTTTTAAAATGGAAAGAATTGCTAGTTTTCAGGTTGACCACAGAAAGATAAATGTAGGAATGTATATATCAAGAGTTGACGGTGATATAGTTACATATGATATAAGAATGGTAAAGCCGAATGGCGGAGTTTATCTTGAAACAGCGTCGATGCATACGATTGAGCATCTTTTTGCAACATTTGCAAGAAATTCCGAATTCGGAAAAGGCATTGTATATGTAGGCCCTATGGGATGCCGGACAGGTTTTTACCTTCTTACAAGGGGAATGAGCCATGAGGCGGCTATAAAGCTTGTGCGTGATGCTTATAAGTTTATTTCCGAATATGATGACCGAATTCCGGGCTGCTCTGAGGAAGAATGCGGAAACTATAAGGAACATAATCTTCCGCAGGCAAGAAAAGATGTCCTTCCGCTTCTGAAGGCTCTGGAAAATTACACTGTCGAAATGCTGAATTATTCATGGCATATGGCACAAAATTCTTGATTGTAAATTATGCAGTCTGACGAAATATTGTCGCTTTATGGTAAATGTATACAAATCGACTTGTGTTTTCTTGTGAACTTGTTATAATAACTCCATGATGTAACTGATTTGTAACAATTGTAATAATTTGTTACAAAAAGGCAATTCTTTGAACTTTATCAACTTTATATAAATAAGGGATTTAAATAGAGGAGTTCAATATGAAGAATTTTAAAAGAAAAGTTTCAGCACTTGTATTAAGCACATTATTTGCCTCAATGCAGGTTTCATATGCAGCAGGTTTAAGTGATGCAGCAATCAATAAAATTGAAGGCGGATATGCAGGACAGGTTGCAGGTAATGGCAGCTTAGATTTAAACTTCAATGGCAATGCACATGTAAATTGGGATCATTTGAATGTAAATAAAGGTGAATCTTTAAACTTCAATGCCGTAGGCGGAGCAAACGGACTCACAATTTTGAATACAGTAAATAAGGGTATGACAACTATTGCAGGTCAAGTAAGCGCAAATTCCGGAATTGCAAATTTGATTATATCAAATCCAAACGGTGTATTATTTGACGGTGCTCAATTTACAAC
>USJI01000104.1 GCA_900554975.1 uncultured Ruminococcus sp.
CCAGATACTCAAATCTGCCGCAGTGAGCGCCCGTTTCTTCCTCAAGCTCCCTGAGAGCGGCGCTGCGGTGCTCCTCGCCCTTTTCAAGCTTCCCTGCGGGTATCTCGAGAAGAGGCTCGCCGAATGCGTATCGGAACTGGCGCACCATTATCACCTTGTTATCGTTTGTCAGGGGCACAACGCACACTCCGCCCGAATGGATAACAAGCTCTCTACAGAGCCGTCCTCAAGCTCAGCCTTGTCCTTTCTTACCGTAATGATGCGGCCCTCAAAGACAACTTCCTTATCAACTGTTTTTTCGCTCAGATGCACAAAACCACTCCTCATCATAGGAACTGCTATCCTGCCGTAATGCAGGTCTCGGTTATTCATTATAACACATTTTGACCAATTTAACAAGACAATTTTCAGAAATTTTTTTATTATTTTCTACCGATAATCCTTGTTTTTTACACAGGAAAATATTATAATGATATTGTATGACTTTATGCACCTGCGAACAAGTCTGCAAATACGTTACACAAACAGAAACGGAGACGAATATGGAAGAAAATCTTAATATTCAGCCCGATACCGCTCCCGAGGCAGCAGCGGTAAATACGGAGACTAAAAAGAAAAGCAGCAAGCCTGCACTGTTTTTGAAAAAAATATGGAACTTTATTAAGGAAAAGCGCAGCTATTTCATTGCGTTTTTTATCCCTGCCATTCTCCTTTTCGGAGCATATGCCGCATTCGGTGTTCACCCCTTCGGCGATATGTCCGTGCTGGTGCTTGACCTGAACGGTCAGTACGTTTATTATTTCGAGGCTTTGCGTGACGCATTCTGGGGCGACGGAAGTATGCTCTACAACTGGTCACGAAACCTTTCGGGCGGTTATATCGGAATTATAGCATACTATCTTGCGAGTCCGTTTACACTCATTGTAATGCTTCTTCCGAGAACGATGCTTCTGGAGAGTCTTCTTATAATGATTCTTGCGAAGGTCGGAACAGCGTCCGTTACATTCAGTTATTATCTTCAGAAATCAAAGGGTATGAAACCGCTTCAGAGCATAGTTTTCTCAACCCTTTATGCACTCTGTGCCTATGGTGTTATTCAGGCAATGGACCCTATGTGGCTCGATGGTGTAATACTGCTTCCGCTTATAATTTTAGGTGTTGAATACCTTATAGATGACGGCAGAAAGCTCAATTACATAATCCCGCTTGCCATTATGTTCATTTCAAACTTCTATATCGGCTATATCGTTGGTATATTCACATTTATTTACTTCGTTTTCTATCTGTTTACAGGAAAGGACGATGTGAATAAAAAAACAGCCGCTTATGACAAGCTTAAAATATTCGGAAGGTTTGCACTCAGTACAGTTGTTTCGCTTATGTGTGCGGCGTTCATGCTTCTTTCCGTTTATAATGCTTTGCAGCTTGGTAAGTTTGACTTCTCACAGCCAGACTTCTCATTTGCAACGCAGTTCAATCCGCTTGACTTCTTCCCGCAGCTCCTTCCGGGACAGTATGATACTGTTAATGTTGAGGGACTTCCGGAAATCTACTGCGGTGTGCTTACACTTATAATGCTTCCGCTGTTCTATATGAACAAGGAAGTAGCACTCAGAAAAAAGATTGGCTACACAGCCGTTCTGGCGGTTCTGTTTACAAGTATGTTTATAAGACCGATAGATATGGTATGGCATGGTTTCCAGATGCCTAACTGGCTTCCTTTCCGTTACTCATTCACATTCTCATTTGTGCTTGTTATAATGGGTGCGACAGCGTTCAAGAAGTTCAGCGGTGTAAAGCTGTCAGGAGTTGTCGGCTCGGTTGTGGGCGTTCTCGGATTTGTCGCTCTGGTTGCATGCCGGAAGATAGACCACCTTTCCAAGACAGACCTTCTCCTTGCGGCAGGTTATGTTGTGGTTTACGGAGTTATAGTAATAATTGCAAGACACAAGGAAAAATTCTTTGCAGTTGCCGCTCCGATTGCAATTCTTGCTCTGTCATCGGGTGAACTTGTCTACAACTGCTACAACACATATAAAGATGAGGACAAAGACCTTATCTATTCTGCAAGAACAACATGGTATAATTATATCAATAACGGCAGAGAGGTTACACAACAGCTTTATAACTATGACCCTTCATTCTACCGTGCAGAAAAGACATTCCACAGAACAGTCAATGATAACTCGGCTTTCGGTCTGAGAGGACTCAGCCATTCAAGTTCTGTCATGAATGCAAAGGTGCTCACATTCCTTGAAGCTCTGGGATATTCAACAAGTACATATTTCTCAAGATATGACGGAAATACTCCTATAACAGACTCCCTTCTCGGAATTAAGTATGCAATGGACAAAAATCTTGTCGGTTCGTCTGATGCCAAACGTCTTGTAAATGAAACATATAATCCTGTCTTTGCTTACAATTATGTAAATGAGGACGGAAAGGATACAGTTATTGACGTTTATCAGAATCCGAATGCACTTTCTATCGGATATATGGCAGATGAAAATGTAACATATATCGACAGCCTCGGAAACGACAATACTTTCAACAGCCAGAACATTTTCATGAGTACTATTTCAGGAAATACTGTAATAGACCTGAATCAGGGAACATTTGACAGTTTCCATGAATATTTCAAGCCTATTGATGTTGACCCGAATACATTTGAACTTAACAATGTGACAACTTCTCCTTATGGTGAAGACCAGACTATGTATACAGCTGCCGCAGAGGGTGACCCGACAGTCAATATGCATATCAAAGCACCATCTGACCAGACAATATATATGTTCTTCAAGACGGAGTATCAGAAGTCGGTAAACCTCTGGCTGAGTACTGAAAAGGACGCAGACGGAAATTACATAAACCATAAATTTGTTGGCGCATATTTTGAAAATCACGATTACCATACTGTAAACCTCGGAAAGTTTGAGCCGGGACAGGAATTTGAACTGAGAATGACAGTTGCAAACGAATATACAATTGTAAAGAATTTCTTCTTCTATACATTTGATCAGGATCTGTTCCAGCAGGATATCGACAAGGTAAAACAGAATCAGTGGAACCTTACAGAAGCAGGCGGACGCCACCTTGAAGGCACAATCACAGCCGAAGAGGGACAGGTTATGATGACAAGCATACCTTATGAACCGGGCTGGACAGTCAAGGTTGACGGCAAGAAGGTTGAGCCTATCTGTATTGTAAAGGCACTCCTTGGTGTAAAGCTTGAACCGGGCGAACATACCGTTGAAATGACATACACACCACCGGGATTTGTTCCGGGTCTTGGCGCAATGGTTCTCGGAATTATCTGTATCGTATTCATTTACAGATATGACAAAAAGAATAATAAAGTGCTTATCGCAAGATATCGTGCAAAAACAACAGGACAGTCTGTACAGAATAAGACAGTGAAAAATACTGCTGAAACAAACAGAAGAAAAGGAAACTCCGGCAGCTGAAAATAAAGAACCTGAACAGGAAAAAGATATTCAGGAAAAGGCACAGGAGATTTTGGAGAACAATAATTCTCAGGCGGTAAATAATCAGACTGCACCGAAAAATAATAAAAAGAAAAAGAAGAAAAAATAAAAGACGGGGGCGGCAGATTTGCCGCCCCTGAACACAATACAGTAAAGGGAGAGATTTATTATGGCTATGACTATCGTTTATGAAGTCGGTAAGAATCTTTATGTAAACATTACAAATAAATGTCCGTGCAGCTGTACCTTCTGCATAAGAAAAAATGGTGACGGAGCTTATGGTTCAGACAGTCTGTGGCTTGAACGTGAGCCGTCCCTTGATGAGATAACAGATGCGCTTGAAAAGCATGATTACAAAAAATATAATGAGGTTGTATTCTGCGGATACGGTGAACCGACAGAACGTCTGGACGTTCTTGTTGAAACTGCAAAATACATTAAGAAAAACGGCGGGCCGAAAATAAGACTGAACACAAACGGTCTTTCCGACCTGATACACAATGAACCGACAGCACACAAGCTTGAAAATGCGGTTGATATTGTTTCGATAAGTCTGAATGCCGGAACAAAGGAAGAATACCTTAAAGTTACACGCCCGTCATTCGGGGAGAAGTCATTTGATGCAATGAAAAAGTTTGCGTCAGACTGCAAAAAATATGTTCCGGAAGTCATGCTGACTGTTGTTGACGTTATCGGTGAGGATGAAATAAAAGCCGCACAAAAGGCGGCTGATGAACTGGGCATTCATTTAAGGGTAAGAGAATACGAATCGTAAAAAAAGGGGCATCTTAACCGATGCCCCTTTAACTTTAAATATCAGAATTTTTCTACGAAGAATTTCTGCATACCGCCTTCATCATAAACACAGAAGTGAATATTGCTGGTGTCCTTTGTATAAACAAGTTCTGTACAGCCAGCTTCATCCTGCTTGACTTCGGTCGGGTCACCAAGCATGGACTTTATGTCGTCCTGCGAAGCGTTCCATGAAATACCACCCGGAATAGCAATTGTCGGATAGTTTGTCTTGTCTCTGATGTCAACCTTTACTGACCATATCTGACAGTCGCTCAGCGGAGCCGACTCATTGTTGATATTGGTGAATCCGATAGCAAGAACACCGCTGTCACAGCCTTCCTTGTCCAGATATACGTCGCATGAAAGATACTGGTCTTTTGTCAACGTACAATCTGAAAGACCATAAATGGCAGGGTCGAAACTCCAGCCCATGTCTGTAAGTTCAGAGTAGTTGAACTTTGGTGTAAGAACCTTTGCGTCAATGCCTATTTCGAGAGCAGACCAGTCATTGTCAGCTGCATTCTGCTGATTATCCTGTCCGTCTGCATTGTCAGCAACTGATGATTCAGAACTGCTTTCACCCACATATTTATCCTTGTCAACCTTGGAACAGCCTGCAAAAGCGGTAAGGATAAGTGCCGCTGAAACTGCCCCTATAAACAATCTTTTCATTTATATTCTCCTTAGAACTGAATGTTGGTTTTGTAATGTTTCTTTAAATACATCAAGAATATTTTAGCATAATTATAAAATTTAGTCAATAGGCTTTTTATGGAATAC
>USJI01000105.1 GCA_900554975.1 uncultured Ruminococcus sp.
AGTTTTACGGATATGTTTCTTGAAAGTATGCTGACTTATGGCAATGCGGCGGCGGAAATGCTTATTGATGAGGATACTTTTTCGCTTGCAGGACTTTACTGCGGCGATCCTTCAAAAATAGCTGTATTTCCCGGGGAAACTCCCGATTCGCCTGTGTACTGCCGAAAGCTTGCAAACGGCAGGGTTGAAAGGATAGAAAGTCCGCAGAGAATTCTTTTTGCGGCACTTGACCCTCCGGCAGGAAAAACGATGGGGGTTTCGGTTCTGAGGGGACTTCCTGCACTCAGCTGTATTCTCATGAAGATATACAGATGCATAGGACAAAACTATGAAAGAGCAGGAAATGTCAGATATGCGGTTACATACAAACCTTCGGGGGACATTTCAGAAAAAGCATTTACTAAGGAAAGGGCTATGCAGATAGCAAAGGAATGGTCGGACGGAATGAATGCCGCAAAAAACGGAGAGATAAGGGATTTTGTCGCTGTCGGGGACGTGGACATAAAGGTCATCGGGGCAGACAACCAGCTTTTCGATACTGAAGTTCCGGTAAGACAGATTCTCGAACAGCTTATTGCAAAACTTTCCGTTCCGCCGTTCTTGCTGGGGCTGAGCTGGTCAACAACCGAAAGAATGTCGGCTCAGCAGGCGGATATTCTGACATCTGAACTCGAGTATTACAGAAGACTTCTTACGCCGGTAATACGGAAAATTGCAGTTACCTTTCTGACGCTTCAGGGGGCAGACTGTGATGTTGACATCATATGGGACAACATCAATTTACAGGACGAAACAGAGCTTGCAGATGCAAGACTCAAAAATGCACAGGCGGCCCAGATTGAACAGTCGCTTGCAGAAAATTAAAATTACGGAGGAAAAATTATGTATAATGAAATTAAACTTGAAAAAGGACTTTACAATCTCGCAGGAAAAAGCTTTACACAGGCACTCGCTGCCGCTGACCCGGACGAAAACTATGCAGGAACACCTCTTGCAAATCTTGATGCTTTTGAAAGACAGCTCAAGAGATTCGATATCAAAATAAGCGGTGCGGAATGTGACAGGGTGGAAAAATTCTTTGTCACAACTGAAAGTGCAGTTCTCTTTCCTGAATTTGTAAGACGTGCAGTGCTTCAGGGTATGGAGGAATCCATTCTTACACAGATTGTTGCAGTCAAGACTCTTTCAGACTGCAACCAGTACAGAGGATATACAGTATCTGACGGCACACCGTATACAACCAAAACATCGGAAGGCGGAAATCTTCCTGAAACAAACATCAAGGAATCCACAAATTCCATAAGCCTGCTTAAATATGGCAGACTTATTACAGCGTCATATGAAGTTGTAAGACTTCAGCGACTTGATTCCTTTGCACTTACATTGCGTTCAATCGGCAAAAAGCTTGGAAACGCAATTACAACCTCTGCGGTTTCAACCATGACAACAGCGGCAACAAGCTTTGATATTGCGGGCTCGGCACTTGCTTATTCAGACCTTCTGACTCTTTACGGAAAGTTTTCAACATTCGGCATGAACACACTTCTTGCATCTCCTAAAAATGTGGGAACTATTCTTACAATGTCACAGGTTCAGGACTGCATTTCAACTGACGACAAGGGGAACATCGTTCTGCCTTTCGGTACAACTCTTATCAAGTGTTCACAGATAAATGATGATACAATCCTCGGTTTTGACAAGGATTATGCTCTTGAACTTATCACAAGCTCTGACCTTGTAATGGAAACGGACAAGCTTATTGACCGTCAGCTTGATACATTCAGTGTATCCATGAATCTCGGATTCAAGAATATTATCGGTGATTCAATCAAGCTTCTGAATCTTGACAAGTCATAATCCGGTGGCGGAGGCAAGCCCTCATTGCAGGGCTTATCCTCTGCAATAAAGCTATGAAACGATAAGGAGGATATTATGGAAGATACAAACACACAGATGCTTGAAAAGCTGAACAGATTCACAAGAAGGGAACTGAGTGCGGACGAGGTTTACATTTTTGATGTTGTACTTTGTGACAATGAGGTTGACAGGGACGGCGAATGCTTTTCTCTTAATGCCCTGAACAAGCTGAAGGAACTTTTTGTCGGAAAGACGGGGATATTTGACCACAACGCTAAAAGCTCCGGACAGACAGCAAGAATATTTGACACACAGCTTGTCAGCGACAGCAAGAGCAAGACATCAAGGGGTGAGGACTACACCTGTCTGAAGGCAAGTGCGTATATGGTCAGAACGGACGCAAACGCTGACCTTATCAGGGAAATAGACGGCGGAATCAAAAAGGAAGTCAGCATTTCATGCTCCGCAAAGACGAGCAGATGTTCGGTCTGCGGACAGAACAGACAGCAGAAAAGCTGTCCGCATTTAAAAGGAAAGGAATACTGCGGAAAAAAAGCGTGTGTTATTCTTGATGACATTACAGATGCTTATGAATGGAGCTTTGTGGCTGTTCCCGCACAGGTCAATGCCGGAGTGACAAAAAAGTCTTATACCGAAGCGGAAACGGGAAAGTTTTCAACAGAAGACGCAGAAACTGTTGAAAAACTTTGCGAGAATCTCAGAAAGGACGTTTCAAGGCTTTGCTTTCTTGCCGGTGAAAACTGCGGTCTGCTGAAATCCGCTGCGGACAGAATGACTGCTCTGGAGCTTCTTGATTTCAAAGCGGAGCTGGAGAAAAACTGCCGCAAAATTCCGAAACCGAATCTTCTGGAGAAAACGGATAAGGCGGAAGATTTGAGCAATTTCCGTATGTAAGGAGGATAACATGACAGTTTCATCAATTAAATCTCTGTTTACTCTTTTTTCAGGTGAGAACGATACAGAGCGATATGGGGCGATTATTGATTCAGCAATTTCACAGGTTGAAAATATGCTGAGGGAAGGTGCTGATAAAAACGATTCAAGACTTGATTATCTTAGTGCGTCAATAGCATCTTTCCGTTATACGCAGATAACCTGCGTCAGAAACAAGGTTGCCTATACATATGCGGGAACAGCCTCGAAAGAGGGGAATTCCCGTCTTGAATATGATTTTTCAAGGGAACTTATGCTTGAATATTTAAAGTGCAGCAGTGACCTTCTCAGAGATGAAAACTTTGCCTTTGAGGGAGTCAGATGCTCATATGAAAGCGAGTGAGTCAGAGTATGAATCTTACAAATCTTATAAATATGCTTTACGGCACAATCAGACAGGGAAGAACCGACATTTTCCGGGAATACGAACAGACTCCTCTGCATGAGCATACGGAAATTTATGCAACAGTAGGAACTGAAAAGATAACGTTTGAAAATCAGTTTATGAAAGAAAATGTGAAACGGTATGAAACAAGGGTTACGCTCAGGGTAAGGGTTCTGGGTTATCCGCATGAAGATCCGCTTTCGCTTTATTATTTCATGGACCAGTATGTTCTTTCGCCGCTTTCGGATTCGGGGTATTATGTCATATCAGCCGAACTCGGAACGCCCTGTCAGGATAATGGTCTGAGAAGGCTTGTTCTGGAGGGCAGAATAACGGTATGTGCAGATTCGGAAGTGGAGGAGTAAATGGAACACAGACTTATAACTGACAGCAGATGTTCCGCTGTTTTCGGGAATGTAACTGTTTACATAGACAGTTTTGAAGTTACCGGAGAAAAGAAGTTTACCTATCAGCCGACAGTTTCAACCGGAATATATTTCAGCGAACTCGGCAGATATCCGGTGCTTGTAAAAATAAAGGGCAGGATTCCCAGATCTGCGGAGAGTTTTCCGGCGGTGGACTTTGACAGCGGAATGAGGGGAAATATCCGCTATACATTTACCATAGGAACGGTGAAGTTCAGAAATTCCAGACTGAAAAAATACAGCATATCCGAGCAGACAAATTCACAGTTTGATGTATGCGAACTGGAGCTTTACTGTGAAAGTCAGCTGACGCAGGGGGAGGCAACATGAATATTTATGCAGAGCTTATTGATATGGCAGACAAGAAGTATGATTTTACAAACTGCATAAGCTTTTACTTTGTCAAAGAGGTTTACACTCCGTATACACTTTTTGAGGGGACTTTCGTTATGCCGTCAACAGTACCCCATGACATAAACCGTGTGGCATTTTACATTGATAACAAAAATATCCACTTCGGAATAGTGGACAGCATTGATTTCTATAAGGAAAAGGGAAATGCATACATACGCATAAAGTCGAAAAGTTTTACTTCTCTTTTGTGCCAGAACCAGCCTGTTCCGGGAATGAATCCGAACGTCACTCTCTCAGATGTCATGTCGGGATTCAGCATACCGTATGTCACATATGAAAGTACAGGAACAGTAAAGTACATCTATGTCAAGGAGGGTTCGACATTATGGGACGCCGCCGCAAATTTCAACTTCAAGCTGAATGGCGGCTACCCATACATAGAGGGGACGAACACACTTCGTGTAACATTGAAAACTCCGGATGAAATAAACATAGCAGATGAACTTGTTACAAGAACTGGTACGCTTTATGACTACACCAAACTGATAAGCCATCTTCACATGAAAGATGCTGAGGGAACGTATGACGTGTTCAGCCGGAGTAATGAATATGTCATAAACCACAAAATTGTAAGGCACAAGCAGATACCGCTTGATATGCAGTATCTGAACGACCCTGATGCCGGACTTCTTTTCAAGCTGAATTACAGTATGAGGGGCTGCAATTGCAGATACGTTGAATATATCGGTTACAGCGGTGAAGACCTTAACGACAATCTGACCAGTACCGTAGGAGGCATATCAGCTGAAAGAATCCGCAAACTCGTCATCAGCGGAAGAAATTCGATAATCAGAACAACACTCGGTGTCTACACTGACGCTTTCTGAAGAAAGCTTAGCAAAGACTTTTAATTCGCTGTTCACCTGATTGATACATTTACATAAGGCTCGACAAGTAGTTAAACTGGTGAAGATAATACATTGCTTTTTGAAGAAAGCTTAGCAAAGACTTTTAATTCGCTGTTCACCTGATTGATACATTTA
>USJI01000106.1 GCA_900554975.1 uncultured Ruminococcus sp.
CGTGGTTTTTCCATACTGCCGTCCTCGGTTGATGCAGAAATACTGTCCTCTGTCTACCATTCCTTTTATCTGTGCAAGTCGGCTGTCCAGATTGACCATGTAATGTTCCTGCGAATTACAGCAACCGGTAATATTAAAGTAACGTTCCATATATTTCACCTCGTGTTCGTGTGTGGTTTTTGTTACTCATATTATACCATATCACCGATGCAATTACAACTGAAAGCTGCATATTCAAGCTGTAACAAAATCGAAATTATATATGTGAATTTAATGCGGCAATGCAAATATTCTGATTTGTTGATATCGTCACCTATGTGAAATAATTCTTCCAATTATCAGAAATAAAACAATATATAAAATGAAGAGTCGGGTTTTCATCCGGCTCCTCAAATTGTTTTTATCACCAAAATTAATAATCATAACTTACAGATACACAATCATTCCATAATTTTATTTTCAAAATATGAACACTTCATGGAAGCACCTTTCTGCAAATTATATTTAAGGCAAAGGCATCTTGCATTCATTTCAAATTTCCATATTCCATGTTTCGGATCTACCGGTTTTATATTCTGATTTGCCGGATCATACCAGTATTTACAGAATGCACATCTTGTATTCTTATTGCCGCTCAGTTTAAATGATGTCATCATAATTTTAAGCCTACCTTCCGAAAAAACTCTTTATTCCATTCCACACCTTACTTACTGTGCGTTTAACCCCACTGCATACTTTGCTTGCAACAGTTTTTGCTGCTGTACATACTTTTTTCCCTGCACTGATAACCTTTTCACCAACCTTGGTTCCTGCCAGTTTACCTGCAATTCCTCCAACTGTTCCGCCAACTACCGCACCAACCGGACCGAATACCATACCAATACTTGTTCCGATTTTACTGCCGAGCATAGCCAGCGGCCAGGCAATTTTTTCTGAAAAAAGTCCTGCTGCCATTGCAAGATGCTGGTTCTTTATCTCAACAATAGCCTCAGCCATTGTCAATTCGCCCTTGACAACTCTTCCCATAATTTTTAATTTTTCGATTGCCTGTATAGCAATATTAGCTGAATCCACAGGAGTTGCAGGATCACGATATACCGGTAAAATATCATATTCCTTTGCAATTTCCAGTGCACCTGCCGTAGCTGCCTTCAATCCGGTGTCCTTGCCATAGAGAAGAGAGTCCTTAATAAGTTCCTTATCTGATAATACTGCTTTAAAACCTAATTCCGTAACTTTCTGATATAAGTCATCAGCAGTATTCTTTATCGCCACATTTCCTGCCTGCTTCGCAGTATCCAGCAAGGCTTCCTTTATTTTGTATTTATTCCAGTTTCCGTCCTGCCATTCCTCAGGAGGTATAACTTCAACATCAAATACTTCTTCCTGATTTTCTTCAGATTCATAAGAATTTGAAATTTTAGTCAGTTCAGAATAACATTCCGTAACATTTTTTGCAGTCTGTCCGGTCGATCTATTACTTTTCAGAACATCTTCTGCAAACCAGTTTTCTGCGGACTGACCATTTGACAGTGCATTATTCATCTCTGCCATTTTATCAGAATTAACAGTTATTGTATTCATTATACAAGAACAGATAATATCAATTTCTTCGCTTTTTCTGTCCGGCATTTTTTCAGACAAATAATTATGCAGCCACTTATCTACCGGACTTAAATCAGCATTTTCCACATAACTTTCAATAGCATCTCTGAGAACCTCAGAAAATTTTTTTACATCATCCTCAGTTACAAATTCCTCTACATTCTTTTCATCCATGCCAATTCTCCTTAAGCAGAAGCATTTTTGAATTTACGGTTTTCATATTCCTTTGAAAGCTTGTCAATAGAATCTTTCATTATTTCGGACAGCGAATGAGTATTATTTATAGATTCTATAATATAATTTGTTGTCAGTTCTGTTTTGTCATCTGAAAATACGTTTTCAACAGCATCTTTTATGACACCTTCTATATCTGCACCGCTGTATCCTTCCGTCTTTTTCACAAGACCGTCTATATCAATCCCTGACAAATCATTTTTTCTGCGTTTTGAAATATGAATTTCAAATATTTTCTTACGTTCCTCTACTTTAGGAAGACCTACATAAAAAATCTCGTCAAATCTTCCCTTACGCATGAGTTCAGGCGGAAGCTTCGTTATATCATTGGCTGTTGCCACTACAAATGCCGGACTGCTCTTTTCCTGCATCCATGTCAGAAAGGTTCCGAAAAGTCGTACTGTAACTTCACTTCCGCTACCGTCTATGCCTGCAAAAGCCTTTTCAAGTTCATCTATCCATAATACACATGGAGATATAGCTTCTGCAAGCTTAATAGCCTTTCGCATATTTTCTTCTGATTCCCCAACATACTTTCCCATGATTTTACCCATATCAAGTCTCAGCAGCGGAACTTCAAACAGCTGAGCTGTAACCTTTGCTGTAAGTGACTTTCCGCATCCCGGCATACCTGCAATAAGTACCCCCTTTGGCATATCAACACCGAATTCTATAGCCTTATTTATAGACTTGTATACCTTTGACTTGCGTCTGAGCCACTTTTTCAGATTTTCAAGTCCGCCGATATCTTCCGGGCGTTCCTTCAGAGGTATCATCTCAAGTATACCGGATTTCATAATCATCTGCTGTTTCTGTTCAAAAATAAGTCCCAGACTCTCACGCGTCAGCATTCCGTCCTGTGCCACAGCTGATGCCAGTATACTTTCAATTTCAAATTCTGTCAGGCCTTTGAAAGCAATTGACATTTCCTCAATAAGCTTGTCCATAACAGTCATATCCATTTCTGTACTGAATTCTCTGATCTGATTTTTTATTTCCTTTTCAGAAGGATACTCAAGCTCAAGTATTGTTATAAACTTTTCAAGTTCTTTGGGAATCTTCACTATTGATGATACTATAACAACCACAGCATCAAGTCCCTGAGATATCTGAAGTGCAATATTCTTGAGCTGGGCGGTAACGTCCAGTTCATTAAGATAACCGGCAATATCCTTGAGAACAAGAAACTTTCTGTCAAGTTCATTGTCATTGAGCAAAAGCTTTAATGTTTCAGAAAGGCTCTTGTCCGGTATCAGAGGCTGTTTGTTTTTAAAACTCACGAATCCGTTTGCACCGTTCCACTCAAGCCCTTCACGGCCGCCCATAGCTTCCTGAATAATGCCGTCTGTTTTCACTTCTTCAAAAGAATTTATGTAAATAATCGGATAACCTGCATCAATGTATTTTTTAAGATTATTCTTCAGGTGCATTTATTACTCCCCACCAATTTCGCTATTATAAACCTGTTCAAACACATCAATAATTTCATTAACCTTTTCATCAAATTCCTTTGGAAAGGCAACGTCAAAATGATCATTCTCTAATTTAAAAAACATAAAAATCTGGGCATTATCTAAACCAAGCCTTGAACACAGACGCTCTCTGACCTTTACCTGATATACTTCATACGGCATTTTTCCAAACTTAACCTCACTCACTCTAAGTACATAGTTCTTATCATCTTTAGAATTAACAGTTGTTTTCATAATTGTAACCTCACTTTTAAATTTATATATTTTGTTAATTTAATCTGCTTAAAGCCTGCTTTGCATCTTCATTTCCTGCATCAGCAGCCTTTTTATAATACTTTTTAGCTTCGTCTATATTCTTCTTATTGACACCCCTTCCATATTCATAACATTCACCCATTTTATCTGTCTTTCATGATAGCTATCCTCTCCTTATTTTTCACCATGTTTTTCCCATTTTACTCAATGCATTTTGAGCTTCTTTATGACCTTGCCTTGCAGCTTTTCTGAACCATTCAACTGCTTTTACATCATCCTCTTCCACACCATCTCCATTGTAATAACAAAGTCCAAGATTATACTGTCCCCAGTAATATCCCTGATCCGCTGCTTTTCTGAACCATTCAACAGCTTTTACATCATCCTTTTCCGCCCCTCTTCCATTTGCATAACAAACTCCAAGCCTATTCTGTGCGGAATCACATCCATGTTCTGCCGCTTTTCTGTACCATTCAACAGCTTTTACATAATCCTTTTCCACACCATATCCATTTGCATAACAAACTCCAAGCATATCCTGTGCAGAATCATATCCCTGATCTGCCGCTTTTCTGAACCATTCAACTGCTTTTACGTTATCCTCTTCCACACCATCTCCTTTGTAATAACAAAATCCAAGATTATGCTGTCCAAAGTACCATCCCTGATCTGCTGCTTTTCTGTACCATTCAACAGCTTTTACATAATCCCTTTCCACCCCATTTCCAGTGTCATAACAAACTCCAAGACTATTCTGTGCAGGAATATATCCATGTTCTGCCGCTTTTCTGTACCATTCAACTGCTTTTACATCATCCTCTTCCACACCTTCACCATTATTATAGTAATCACCAAGCTGGTATTGAGCCTGAATAAATCCGCTATCTGCACATTCTTTCATTATCTGAAATGCCTTTACCTTGTCTTCGGTATAACATTTCAGATAATTGGCATATTCATATTTTGCAAGAATATCTCCTGTTTCTGCCAGCTTTTTTAATGGTTCTGAAAACATTTTTAAAATGTTTTTCTGCCTTTCCTCGTTGTCTTCACAGCACTGATATGCATAATTCATAGTAGATATAGGCTCATTATATCCATATGCTTTTACAAGCCATTCACGACATTTTGAAGCATCTATGTACACTCCGCAACCTTCTTGATATGACGATGCTACAATATACATCGCCCTTGGATTTCCATTTTCCGCCATGCTAAGCAGTTCAGGAAAGGCTTCTTTCCATCTGCCTTCAATATAACGCTGTTCCGGATCAATGTATTTTTCAAAACTTACATCTTTAAAGCTGATGTCGGCTTTTACATAATCTCCTACATACTTATCCCTTTCAAGAATAACCAAGGGATCATTCAGCCCTATATAAAGGACATTCTTTTTGCCAATCGGAATTGAAAATTTTTCACCGTAAAGCCAGACATTTTTTGGCGACAT
>USJI01000107.1 GCA_900554975.1 uncultured Ruminococcus sp.
GCTCTGCAAATATCGAGGATCTGAGAGATAAGATACTCGAAAAAGAACAGCTTTCATCACAGTATAAATCGGATATTGCAGTCAGCGAAAATGATATTTCCCACAGTGAAGGAATGCTTGCATCTGTCAGGGGACAGCTGGAAAACCGTATGGCTTATGAAGAAAAGCTGAATGCGGATATAAAAGAGAAGATTGAGTTTATAGAGAATCTGGAAAAACGTTCAGCAGAGCTAAAGAGCAGACTCAGCAGAAATTTGATGAAGCCAGAACAGAGGCTGAAAGTATCGGAAAAAATTCCGACAGAGCTGGAAATGAAATAAACGCTTTGTATATAAAGCTTAGTGAATTCCGTTCGGAGGTAGGCAACAGCGAGGCTATCGCTAAAGATACAGGCGAACAGCTTGAACTCCTTGTCAAGCAGAAAAATCAGGTGAATGAACTTGTTTTGCAGTATGGCAGGGAAAAGGCGGAAATATCAGACGGCATAAAAGTACTGGAAGAAAAGAAACGGGAAATTGAAAATAAAAAGAACGGACTTGCAAAGCTTTACAATGATAAATCACAGAAACTTGCTGAATGTAAAAAGGAATGTGAAAATATAGTTTTTGCAGTAAAGGAAAAGGAACAGCGAAAGAAACTGCTTTCCGACCTTGAAAGCAATATGGAAGGTTTTGCAAGAAGCGTCAGGGAGATAATAAAGGCTTCTGCATCGGGACGAATAGGCGGTATAAGAGGAACTGTTGCACAGCTTATAAATGTCAGGCAGGAATATGCTGTTGCAATTGAAACGGCACTCGGCGGAGCAATGCAGAATATTATCGTTGATGATGATACGGCGGCGAAACGTTCTATAAGGATGCTCAAGGAACAGCGGCTTGGCAGAGCGACATTTCTTCCGGTATCTTCTGTTAAGGGAAGACTGTTAAACGAACCGGGACTTCATTCAGAACCGGGATTTATTTCCATGGCGAATGAACTTGTCGAGTATGACAGCCGCTATACAGGAATAGTCAGTTCCCTTCTCGGGCGTACAGCTGTGGCGGACGATATTGACAGTGCGGCAGTCATTGCAAAGAAATTCGGATATAAGTTCAGAATAGTTACTCTTGACGGACAGGTTGTCAATGCAGGCGGTTCGTTTACAGGTGGTTCAGCGGTTCATTCAGCCGGAGTTTTTTCAAGAAAAAATGAAATGGAATCTATTGACAGTGAAGTTGAAAAGCTTCGGAAAAAATATGAACAGAGTCAGGAATATGCAAGGAAAATTGCAGATGATGTTCAGAAACTTTCATGTTCTTCAAAGGAACTTGATGATGAACTTGCTCAGCTGGAGCAGGATAAAATAAAGTTTGATTCGGAACTTTCCCGTGTATGTGCACTGGAAAAGCAGACCGCCATACAGGAAGAGGATTTTGATACAAGATACAGAAATCTTGAAGAAAAGAAAAGAAAGACCATTGAAAACAAACTGAATGCTAAAGAGCGTCTTGATGAAATAACCGGACAGATACGGGCCGCAGAGGAAACCCTTGCAAAAGAACAGGGCAGAAGGGAATTTGTGAGAAACAGGAGAGAAAGTCTTTCTGTTGAACTTTCAGACCTGAAGATAAAATCTGCGGAACTTGCAAAAGACCTTGAAGCTGCAAAGCGTGAGCGTGAAACACTCAGGTCCGGACTTTCCGAAACGAAAGATAATCTTTCGTCACTTGCAGGTGAACAGAAACGTCTGGAACAGAACATTGAGGAAAAACATAATCTTATTGCTGAGCGTACACAGCAGACGGAAGATATAAAGGTTAAGATTGAGCAGTTTAACAATGATATAAAGAAATGGCAGAATGTTCACAGGGAACAGGATACATATGTTACAAATCTCAGAAATTCTGTGAGGGATCTTAATGATGCAAAGGAAAAATATTCCGGAGAAATCTCAAAAATAAACGAGAGAAAGATTTCACAGCAGAGGGATTTTGACGGCATAGTCAGCCAGCTTTATGAAGTTTATGAGATGACACGTTCAGAGGCGGAAAAGGTTGCTGAAAAAATTGAGGACAGAATGCTTGCCCAGCGTGAACTCAACGACGTAAAGATAAAAATAAGAGGTCTCGGCAATGTAAATGTCGGGGCTATTGAGGAATACAAGGAAGTTTCTGGAAGATACCGTTTTCTGTCCGATCAGCTAAGCGATGTCCGCAGTTCCAAAAGAGAACTTGAAAAGCTTATTTCTGACCTGACAGAGGATATGTGCCGTATATTTGCGGAAAGCTTTGTAATTATAAATAATAACTTTAAACAGATATTTACTGAACTTTTCGGTGGCGGAAAGGCAGAACTTATACTGACTGATCCGGAAAATGTTCTGGAATCCGGAATAGAAATAAGGGTTGCTCCGCCAGGAAAGGTTATAAAGAACCTTATTTCGCTTTCGGGCGGTGAGCAGTCATTTGTGGCTATATGTATTTACTTTGCTATACTTAAACTGAAACCAGCACCGTTTTGTATTCTCGATGAAATAGATGCGGCTCTTGACGAAGTAAATGTAAAGAAATATGCACAGTATCTGAAAAACTTTACTGATAAAACGCAGTTTGTTCTGGTTACACACAGAAGAAGTGCCATGGAGGAAGCCAATGTTCTTTATGGTGTTACAATGCAGGAGGATGGCATATCACGACTGCTAAAAATGGAACAGACTGACATTTCAGAATAAAAGCGACAGGAGGAATCAGGATAATGGGATTTTTCAGCAAGATAAAGGAAGGTCTGCGAAAGACCAAGGATTCAATGGTAAAGAAGATGCAGAGGGTTGTAAATTCATTTACCAAAATAGATGAGGAGCTGTTTGAACAGCTTGAGGAAACCATGATTATGAGCGATATGGGAGTTGAAACTTCCGTCGGGATATGTGAGGAACTCCGGAAAAGAATAAAGGAAAGAGGAATCACAGACCCTTCACTCATAATGGAACTTATACAGGAAATAGTTGCTGAAATGATGGGTGATGATACAGAACTTGATTTGTCGTCAAAGCCTTCAGTAATAATGGTTATCGGTGTAAACGGAGCCGGAAAAACAACCACAATCGGAAAGATGTGTCATCAGTTTAAGGATGACGGCAAAAAGGTCATTGTTGCGGCGGCAGACACTTTCCGTGCGGCGGCAATTGACCAGCTTCAGGTGTGGACTGACCGCTCCGGAGTAGACCTTGTAAAACATTCAGAAGGCTCTGATCCGGCATCTGTTGTTTATGATGCAATTGCGGCGGCAAAGGCAAGGAACTGTGATATTCTGATATGCGATACAGCGGGACGTCTGCACAATAAGAAGAACCTTATGGACGAACTTGCAAAAATGAACAGAATAATAGAACGTGAAGCACCGGAAAGTTCAAAGGAAATCCTGCTTGTTCTGGACGCTACAACAGGACAGAATGCTGTAAATCAGGCAAGACTGTTCAAGGAAGTTGCCCCTATTACAGGAATTGTTCTTACAAAGCTTGACGGAACTGCAAAGGGCGGTATAGTTATTTCAATAAAGAATGAACTGGGAATACCTGTAAAGCTTATTGGTGTCGGTGAAAAGATAGATGATCTTCAGCCGTTTAACAGCCATGACTTTGTAAAGGCACTGTTTGAAAACACATCGTCCGGACAGGAAGATGATGAAACGGAGGAAGAAGATGAACAGTAAAAAGGTTATTCTGGCGAGTAATAATAAAAATAAGCTCAGAGAAATAAAGGAAATACTTACACCGCTCGGATATGAAGTGGTTTCACAGTCTGAGGCAGGAATAAATATTGAGGTTGAAGAAACAGGCAGAACCTTTCAGGAAAATGCACAGCTGAAAGCAAAGGCTATCTTTGACCAGACACACACAGCTGTTATTGCTGATGACAGCGGACTGGAAGTTGAATATTTAAATGGTGCTCCGGGGGTGTATTCACACAGATATGCAGGAGAAAATGCCACAGATCCTGACAGATACAACAAGCTTCTGAATGAACTGAAAGATGTTCCTGATGAAAAAAGAGGAGCGGCATTTGTATGCGTTATATGCTATATTGATGAAAACGGAAATGAACAGTTTGCAAGAGGGGAATGCAGGGGTAAAATCGGGTATGAACCTAAGGGTGAGAACGGTTTTGGTTATGACCCTGTATTCATGTGCGGCGACAAATCATTTGCGGAAATTTCAGCAGACGAAAAAAATAAAATAAGCCACAGAGCAAAGGCTCTGGAAAAGCTTTGCAGTATTTTAAAGTGAGGAAAAATTATGTTAAACAGTAAACAGAGAGCGGCACTTCGTGGGATTGCAAGTACTTATGAAACAATATTTCAGATAGGCAAAGGCGGTATTTCTGATACGCTTATTGCACAGGTCAGCGATGCACTCAGAAAAAGAGAGCTTATAAAGCTGCGTGTTCTTGACAACAGTATGTATGGCCCGAGAGAAGCGGCAGAGGAAATTGCAGAAAAAACAGGTGCTGAAGTTGTTCAGGTTATCGGAAGCAGATTTGTACTTTTTAAAAGAAACCCTAAAGAACCTGTTATAAATATTAAACTCTGATGGCAAGGATAGGTCTGTTCGGTGGAAGTTTCAATCCGATTCACAGCGGACATATAAATCTTGCTGTATCTGTTATGGAAAAACTTATGCTTGACAAAGTGATTTTCATTCCGTCGGGACTTGCTCCGCATAAATCGAGCAGTGAGTATGCAGACAGTGCAGACAGGCTTGAAATGTGCCGCCTTGCAACTGAAGAATATGAGAGCTTTGAAGTCAGTGATTACGAGATAAACAAAAGCGGAAAGAGCTATTCTGTCTATACAGTTGAACATTTCAGAAAAATATTTCCCGACGATGAACTGTTTCTTATGGTCGGAAGTGATATGCTTCTGACGTTTGACACATGGTTCAGATATGAGGATATACTGAAAAATGCAGTTCTTGCAGCAGTATCAAGAAATGGAAATGATTTTGATGAATTGTACAAAATGACG
>USJI01000108.1 GCA_900554975.1 uncultured Ruminococcus sp.
CCCCCAGCCATAACAGTTGTACCGCTGAAATCGCTTTCCGGATTGTATTCACCGAAGTCCTTGAAATCCTTTACTTCAACCGAAACGAGAGAGGCTCTTTTACGCTTTCCCATTATCTTGTCAATATCCAGTGAACCGTTTGTAACTGCGTATTCATACTCCGTTGACTGTAAAATCAGCAGCCAGTATGCTCCGAAAGCAACAGCAGCTGCACCGAGAATCGCTATCGGTACATAAAACAGCGTAATGTAAAGCAGTACAAAAATTAAAACTATTCCCCCTGCAATTATCCCGATTCTTTTCATGGAATCTGTGGAATCCTGCTGTTTCTGAACAAGCTGTTCAGCAAATGTATCCATGTTTATCTTTCCTTTCGTGTTTATTTTTGAGGAATACTGCCGCCTGACGGCAAAATCCCCTGAATTTTTCTGCAATCTTACTGTAATCATTGTTTTTGCATAATTTATATTTCAGACTCCGGTTTTATCCTGAGTTTTATAACATTATATCATAATTTCAAAAAAACTTCAATAAAACACTTGCTTTTTTTTGCAGAATTGTATATAATAAATGTAACACGTTGACTGAGAGAGTAAATATCCCGTCTGTAAAAACTCAGAGAGAAGCGGTCTGCGGCTGAAAACCGTTTTGTTTTTTCGGGTATTGAAGTTCACTCACGAGTGGCAGTACCGAAGTGAAATTTATTTTATTGTAAGTTCTGACGTAAAGTCTGCGTTAAAGGCTGGGGAGTGTCGGCTCTTTGAAAAATAGGTGGTAATAAGCAAGTATGTCTTGTCCTGTTTGGGCAGGGCTTTTTTTATGCCTTTTAAGTTTAAGAACCGTTCTGTCAGGAACAGGTTCTGATATATCCGACAATGAATTTTTAATGAGGTGATTTAATGAAACAACAGCTCGAAAACATCGAGAAGGAAGCGATGTCCGAAGCTTCTTCCAGCAGTTCCTTAAAGGCTCTGGACGAACTGAGAATCAAATATCTCGGCAAGAAAGGTGAACTCACAGCAATTTTAAAACAGATGGGAAAACTTTCTTCCGAAGAGCGTCCTGTTATCGGACAGCTTGCGAACAAGGTAAGACAGGATATCGAATCTGCAATTTCCGGAAAAATGGCTGCTCTCAAAGCAAAGGAAAAGGAATTGAAAATGGCTGCCGAAGCTATTGATATCACTCTTCCCGGAAAGCCGCAGAGCGTAGGCAAACTGCATCCGCTTAAAATAGTTGAAAATGAAATAAAGGAAATATTCCTCGGAATGGGATTCAGCATTGCTGACGGTCCTGAAGTTGAATATGACTATTACAACTTTGAGGCACTTAATCTTCCGCCGGATCACCCTGCAAGAGATACACAGGATACATTCTATATAACAGACAACATACTTCTGAGAACACAGACTTCTTCCGTTCAGGTTCATGTAATGGAAAACCAGAAGCCTCCTATCAGAATCATTTCTCCTGGCTGTGTTTACCGTTCTGACGCAGTTGACGCAACACACTCCCCTCTTTTCCATCAGATTGAAGGACTTGTAGTTGACAAGGGAATTACTATGGCTGACCTTAAGGGAACACTTGAAACACTTATGAAAAAGCTTTACGGAAATGACTGTAAAATAAGACTCAGACCTCACCATTTCCCATTCACAGAGCCAAGTGCGGAAGTTGATGTAATGTGCTTTAACTGCCATGGTGAAGGCTGCCGCATATGCAAGGGCGAAGGATATATCGAACTGCTCGGTGCAGGCATGGTTCACCCTAAGGTACTTGAAGGCTGTGGAATCGACAGCAATGTTTATTCCGGTTTTGCTTTTGGTCTCGGACTTGAAAGAATCGTTATGAGAAGATACAACATAAGCGATATGCGTCTTCTTTTTGAAAACGATGTAAGATTCCTTGAACAATTTTAAAGTGTATTCACATAAAGAATATGCGGATTACTGACTGGAGGTTAATAAATGGATTTGTCAATAAAATGGATCAATGATTACGTTGATCTTAAAAATGTAGATATAAAGCAGTTCTGTCATGGCATGACTATGAGCGGTTCAAAAGTTGAGGGATATACAGTTGAAGGCAGCGAAATAACAAACGTTGTAGTCGGAAAACTTCTCTCTGTTGTTCCGCATGAAAATTCAGACCACCTTGTTGTATGCCAGGTTGATGCAGGACTTGATGCACCTATCCAGATTGTAACAGGTGCTCCTAATGTCAAAGCCGGTGATGTTGTTCCTGTTGCACTCAGCGGTTCAACACTCCCTGGCGGAATAAAAATTAAAAAGGGTAAGCTCAGAGGAGTTGAAAGCAATGGTATGCTTTGTTCTCTTGGTGAACTTGGTCTTTCCGTTCATGATTTTCCTTATGCCATTGAAGATGGTATCTTTATAATTGAGGAGGACTGTAAAATCGGTGAAGATATTCACACTGCACTGGGACTTGATGACACAACTGTTGAGTTTGAAATTACTTCAAACCGTCCTGACTGCCTGTCCGTTACAGGTCTTGCAAGAGAAGCTTCTGCCACATTCGGCGTTCCGCTGAATATTCCTGCACCGGAAGTAAACCTCACTGAGGGAAACATAGACGATATGCTTAAAGTTGATGTTCATAACACTGACAAGTGCAGACGCTATTGTGCGGGTATCGTAAAAAATGTAAAGATAGGCCCTTCACCAAGATGGATGAGAGAAAGACTTCGTGCAAGCGGAATAAGACCGATAAACAATTTTGTTGATATCACAAACTATGTAATGCTTGAATATGGTCAGCCTATGCACGCATTTGACCTCAGATACGTTGAAGATGCACACATCAATGTAAGAAATGCTGTAAATGGTGAAAAGATAACAACTCTTGACGGCGTTGAACGTGAACTTACAGATGAAATGCTTATTATTGCAGACTCAAAAAAGCCTATTGCCGTAGCCGGTGTTATGGGCGGAGAATACAGCGGTATTATGGACGACACAACGACTGTTGTATTTGAATCTGCATACTTTGAACCGGTTCAGGTTCGCAGAACTTCCAAGAAACTTGGTCTGAGATCTGATGCATCTGCAAGATATGAAAAAGGCGTTGATTCTCTTATCAGCATGACCTGTCTTGCAAGAGCATTTGAACTTGTTGAAAAGCTTGGTGCAGGTGAAGTTGTAAAGACAGTCATTGACAAGGACTACACAGACAAGACTCCTAAGACTGTTGATTTCAGTGCTGAATGGATAAACAATTTCCTCGGAACAGATATTTCTGAAGCCGATATGATAAAATATCTGAACTCCCTTGATTTTTCTGTTGAAAACGGAAAGGTTATCGCCCCGAGCTTCAGAATAGATATTGAATACAAGGCAGACGTTGCCGAAGAAGTTGCAAGAATATACGGATACAACAACATTCCTTCCGCACAGTTCAAAGGCGTAGCTGAAGCTGAATATACTCCTGAACAGAAATTCACAAGATCAATTGAAAATGCTATGGTAGCTCTCGGATGCTATGAGATTTCAACATTCTCATTCATCTCCCCTAAATATTTCGACAAGATAAATCTTCCGGCTGACAGCAGACTCAGAAACACTGAAACAATAACAAATCCACTCGGCGAGGATACAAGTGTTATGAGAACAACAATTCTCCCTTCAATGATGGAAATACTTGCTAAGAACTACAATAACAGAAATGCCGCTGTAAAGCTCTTTGAAATCGGAAAGGAATATATCCCGACAGAGCCGGACAAACTTCCTGAAGAACCTCAGCGTCTTGCTATCGGTATGTATGGCGGAAACATTGATTTCTATGACATCAAGGGTATTGCCGATGAACTTCTGAAAGTTCTAAGAGTAAACGGCTGTGAATATATCAGAACTTCTGAATCTGATTCATTTGATGAACGCTGTACATTCCACCCTGGAAGAAGTGCTGTTATCATGTGCGGCAGTACTGCTGTCGGAATCATCGGTGAAATTCACCCTGACGTTGCTGAAAACTACGGAATTGAAACAAAGGTTTATGCCGCTAAGTTCAACATTCCTCAGATGCTTGAACTTTCACAGAAGGAAGTAAGCTACAAACCGCTTCCGAAATTCCCGGCAACAACAAGAGATTTAAGCCTTCTCTGCGATGACAAGCTGCCTGCCGCTGAAATTGAAAAGGCAATCAGAAAAGCATCAGGAAATGTGCTTGAAAAGGTTACTCTCTTTGACGTTTATAAAGGCAAGCAGATTGAAGAAGGAAAGAAGAGCATCTCATATTCTATCAGCATGCGTTCTCACGACGGAACTCTTACCGACGAACAGGCTGATTCAGTCATGAAAAAAGTTCTGAAAGCATTAAAGGAAATCGGTGCTGAACTCAGAATGTAATAATTTAAGGAACGTCCCTTTCGGGGCGTTTCTTTTATCATGAACCCGTTCTTACAGAAAGTGATGTATCACTGCGGTTATCAATAAGGCTGTATATAAGTTTCTGAATTACTATGTAAACCGTCATTGCAAGCAATGAAAATATAACAGTTTCAGCTATAACATTCATTTTATTCAGATGTGTTATTTTGTCAGCAACAGCAATTATCTGTATTGAAAAAACTGCTGATATAACAGGAATTATCAGGTTATCAGTAAAGCTGAAATGTATTCCCGTTATTTTTATTATCATTATAAGTCTTGTAGTGTTGCATATAATATTGCTTGTAAGATACGATATAACGATTCCGTAAAATCCGAATATAGGAACACAAATAAGCAATACTGAAATTCTTATTGTATATTCCACAAGATAATTGACAGATGAAAAACTGTGTTTTCCCATGCCCTTTAAAATCCCCTCAAGAATTATTTCGAGGTAGATAAAAGGCACCGCCGGAGAAAGAATCGCTATTATCTTTCCGGCAAAATAGTCACCGCTCATCAGATATCCTATTTCCCTTCCAAAGCAAAGAAATATCACTGCAACAAAAATTGAAAAGCTGAATGTCTGTCTTAAAACTTTGTTTATGA
>USJI01000109.1 GCA_900554975.1 uncultured Ruminococcus sp.
TCAGACAGGAGATATTGAAATGGGAAGATTATTTGGTACAGACGGTGCAAGAGGGGTAGCTATTACAGAACTCACCTGTGAAACAGCGATGCAGATAGGCAAAGCAGCGGCAATTGTACTTACAAAGACAACAAAACATAAACCGACAATTTTTATCGGAAAGGACACAAGAATTTCATCTGATATTCTCGAGGCGGCTCTTGCTGCCGGAATATGTTCAGTCGGTGCAAATGCACAGCTTCTCGGCGTTGTTCCTACACCTGCCGTTGCAGCACTTGTTGAGCAGAAAAAGGCTGATGCCGGAGTTATGATATCAGCAAGCCACAACAGTTTTGAATTCAACGGAATCAAGCTTTTTTCATCAACAGGGCATAAGCTCTCTGATGAAATGGAGGAGGAAATAGAGGAACTTATCCTTGACAGACCGGAGGATATGAAAATTGTTTCCGGTGCGGAAGTTGGAAAGATGACACATTACCGTGATGCACAGACTGACTATATCCGTTACATAATGAAATGCATAAAGGGCAATCTTACAGGACTCAGAATCGCTATTGACTGTGCAAACGGAAGTGCCTCTGCAACAGCAAAAAGACTTTTTGAGGGACTGGGTGCGGACGTTTATGTTATAAATTCCTCACCTGACGGTATCAATATCAATGATAACTGCGGCTCTACACATATCGGAAATCTTATGCAGTTTGTTGTTGACAAAAAATGCAATGCAGGTCTTGCGTTCGATGGTGATGCGGACAGATGTCTTGCAGTTGATGAAAAAGGTCAGCTGATAGACGGTGACAAGCTTATTGCGATTTGTGCAAAGGCTTACAAGGAACAGGGAAAACTTAAAAAGAACACAGCTGTTGTTACAGTCATGAGCAATCTGGGATTTTCCTATTTTGCAAAGGATAACGGAATAAAAATGCAGACAACCAAGGTTGGTGACAGATATGTTCTGGAAAAAATGCTTGAAGGCGGATACAATCTCGGTGGAGAGCAGAGCGGTCATATTATTTTCCTTGATGAAGCCAATACAGGTGACGGACAGCTTTCGGGTGCAAAGGTTATGGAAATACTTGCCGAATCAGGGAAGAAAATGTCAGAACTTGCATCAGTTATGGAGCATTTCCCGCAGGTTATGATAAATGTCAAGATAAGCCCTCGTGACAGGGAAGTATGGAAAAATGACAGCCAGATAACAGACCTTATAGAACGATATGAGGAAGAACTTGGCGAAAGCGGAAGAATTCTGGTTCGTGAAAGCGGAACGGAACCGCTTATAAGAGTAATGCTCGAAGGAAAAGATTTTAAGCAGATTAACGAATATGCGATAGCTATTTCGGATAAGATCAGAGAGCGTACAGGAAGATAATATTTGTAAAGGAAATAGGCTATGCGTATTGCGGATAACTGGAAAGAATACAGAATAATAGATACAACAACACAGGAAAAGCTGGAGTCATGGAACGGGAATATACTTATCCGTCCGGATCCACAGATAATCTGGAAAACCCCGAAAAAATCACCGCTCTGGGATAAGGCTCTGGGGCATTATCACCGTTCATCAAGCGGCGGCGGAAGCTGGAGTTTTTCCAAAAAGCCGCCTGAGTCATGGGAGATGTCCTATGGAAATCTGAAATTTCTTATAAAGCCGACTGGTTTCAAACATACAGGATTGTTTCCGGAGCAGGCTGTCAACTGGGATTTTATGGCTAACAGGATAAGAAATGCAGGACGGGAAATAAATGTCATAAATCTTTTCGCCTATACGGGCGGAGCAACCCTTGCGTGTGCAGAAGCAGGAGCAAATGTATGTCATGTTGACGCTTCAAAGGGTATGGTAAACTGGGCAAGGGAAAATGCAAAGCTTTCAGGACTTGCCGAAAAACCGATAAGATGGATAGTTGATGACTGTGAAAAATTTATTGCAAGAGAGATAAGACGCGGAAGAAAATATGATGCTGTTATCATGGACCCTCCGAGTTACGGCAGAGGTCCGGGGGGAGAAGTGTGGAAACTTGAGGACTGCGTTTACGACCTCGTAAAACTCTGCACAGGCGTACTGAGTGATGATCCGCTTTTCTTCCTTATAAACAGCTATACCACCGGACTTTCACCATCTGTAATGGGATATATTTTAGGAGAAACAATCTGTCCTAAGCATGGCGGAAAGGTTTCATTTGATGAAATAGGACTTCCTGTTGAACAGAGCAGTTCATGTCTGCCATGCGGTTCAACGGCTATATGGCAGAAGGAGTAAGCACAATTTATGGGATATATCGCTGAATCGGAAAATCTTTGTTTCCGGTATGAAGATGATGGTGCAAATGTTCTGGATAATGTCAGTCTTGAATTTGAACATGGTGAAATGACTGCTGTTTTGGGACATAACGGCTGCGGAAAATCAACCTTTGCAAAGCATCTTAATGCAATACTGCTTCCGGAGGGCGGAAAGGTTTACATTGACGGAATCGACACAAAAGATGAGGACAGACTTTATGATATACGCCAGCGTGTTGGCATGGTTTTTCAGAATCCTGATAACCAGATAGTTTCGTCCATAGTTGAGGAAGATGTTGCTTTTGCACTTGAAAATCTCGGTGTTGAACCTTCTGAGATACGCAAAAGAGTTGATGAAGCCCTGAAGGCGGTTGGAATGTACAAATACCGAATGCATTCTCCGCATCAGCTTTCAGGAGGACAGAAGCAGAGAGTTGCCATTGCAGGAATAATTGCAATGCGTCCGGAATGTATCGTGCTTGACGAACCGACAGCCATGCTTGACCCGAACGGCAGAAAAGAAGTCATGAGAACCATAACAGAGCTGAATCAGAAATACGGCATAACAATAATTCTTATAACCCATTATATGGAAGAAGCTGCAATGTGCGGCAGGATAATTGTTATGGATAAGGGAAAGGTTCTTATGGACGACAAGCCGGAGGAGGTCTTTTCAAGAGTTGAGGAGCTTAAAGCGGTGGGGCTTGATGTTCCTCAGGCTACGGAACTTATATATGAACTTAACAGGTATGGGCTTGACCTTGACACTCACATAATCAATGAGGACGAATGTGCTGAGGCACTTATAAAATTGCTTTCGTAAATTAAAAGGAGCTTTAAAAATTGGCAGTATTGAAAACAGAAGGTCTGACTTATGTTTACAGTCAGGGAACCCCTTTTGAGAAAAAAGCGGTTGATAATGTAAATCTTGAAATTGATAAGGGAGAACTGGTTGGGGTTATCGGTCATACTGGCTCGGGAAAATCAACTCTTATTCAGCATTTTAACGGTCTGCTGAAGCCAACGTCCGGTAAAATATATCTTAACGGACAGGATATATGGGCGGACAAGAAAAAGATACGTCAGGTAAGATTCAAGGTAGGACTGGTTTTTCAGTATCCGGAATATCAGATATTTGAGGAAACCGTTTACAGGGATATTGCGTTCGGACCGAAAAATATGGGACTTAGCGAAACTGAAATTGACGGACGTGTCCGCCGTACCGCAACAGCTGTTGGACTTTCTGAAGATGTTCTGGAAAAGTCTCCGTTTGACCTTTCAGGAGGACAGAAAAGGCGTGTTGCAATAGCAGGTGTTATGGCAATGGAGCCGGAGGTTCTCATACTTGACGAACCGACAGCCGGTCTTGACCCGAAAGGACGTGACCTTATTCTTGAACAGATAAAGAATTATCACAAAACAACGGGTTCTACCGTACTGCTTGTATCACACAGCATGGAGGATATTGCAAAGTATGCAACAAAGATACTTGTAATGAATGATTCAAAGGTTTTCTGTTATGATGATACGCCGAACGTTTTCAGACGTTCAGAGGAAATTTCGCAGATAGGTCTTTCAGTTCCGCAGGTTACAAGAATATTCAATATCATGAAAAAAAGTGGAATTGAATTTGATGATGAGGTTTATACTGTTAAGTATGCAAAGGAACTGCTGATAAACGAACTCAGAAAAAGGGGGAAAATCTGATGATAAAGGATATTACTTTAGGACAGTATTTTCCCGGAAACAGTCTGATACACAGAATGGACCCACGCTTTAAGATAGTTATTTCCGGATTTTTTATAGCAATGCTTTTTATAGGTGACAGTCCGGTATGTCTGGAACTCGGAGCAGTATTTACAGCATCTGCAATTATTTTATCGCAGATTTCACCGAAACTGGTTTTCAGAAGCCTTAAACCGGTTATACCTATACTTTTGTTTACATCGGTATTCAATCTTTTTCTTATAAGCGGAGGAATGCCTGTTTTTGAGTGGAAATTCATCTCTATAACAGATACGGCAATTCATACAACGGTATTTATGATAATAAGGATTATCCTTCTTATTTCCGGAACGTCGCTACTTACTTATACAACGTCGCCTATGGCACTTACCGACGCTATTGAAAGATTGCTGAGTCCTCTGAAAAAACTAAAAGTTCCGGTGCATGACCTTGCAATGATGATGACGATTGCACTGAGATTTATCCCGACTCTTATAGAGGAAACCGACAAAATTATTTCCGCACAGAAAGCAAGGGGAGTTGATTTTGAAGGCGAGAAGATGATGGATAAAGTAAAATCAGCGATACCGATTATAATTCCGCTTTTTGTTTCAGCGGTCAGAAGAGCAGGAGAACTTGCAACAGCCATGGAATGCAGGTGTTATCAGAGCGGAGTAAAGAGAACTAAAATGAGACAGCTTAAAAGCGGCTTTTCTGATTATGCGGCACTTACAATAACAATTCTGTATTTTGCAGGAGTTATATTTATAAATGTGATAGATTAGGAAAGGAAAATAAATATGGGCAGCAAAAAAGCGAAAAACGTTAAAAATAATACTGCATCTTCTGCGGCATTAAAGAAAAAACGCAGTTTTGCAGATATATTGCTTTACAATAAAAATCATGAAACAAGAATTTATCTTGTTCTTTCGTTTTTAATTCCGTTTCTGCTTATCTGGATAATGTTTGCACAGTTTGAAGTGCATCCTTT
>USJI01000110.1 GCA_900554975.1 uncultured Ruminococcus sp.
TAAAGTATAACCGGAATATCAACTTCCAGCTGCTGAATATATTTTATCGCCGACTGGAGAGTCCTTCCTGTTGCAACAGTAAATTTACCGCCGTCACTTCTGAAACGGTTTACAGCCTCAAGATCTTTTTCAGCTAAGATTTTACTTCCGGGAAGAAGTGTTCCGTCCATATCAGTTACGAGCAGAATTTTTGATAAATCAGGCATAATCATCTGACCTTTCTTAAAATTTCTTTAAAATATTCAGGCAGTTCACTGTCAAACTCCATATATTCATGACTTACAGGATGAATAAACCCTATCTTTTTTGCATGAAGACACTGTCCGTCAATACCCTTAAACGGCTTTCCGTACACATCATCACCAAGAACAGGATGCCCGATATATGACATATGAACCCTTATCTGGTGAGTTCGTCCCGTTTCAAGCCGGCATTTCAGATGTGCATATTTTTCAAACTGCTCAATAACGCTGTAATGCGTAACAGCATTCTTTGAATTGGTATAGATAACACACATTTTCTTGCGGTCGTCAGGATTCCTGCCAATAGGAGCATTTACGGTTCCCTCTGTTTCCCTGAACCTTCCCTCAGCAACAAGTTCATATTCCCTTGTAAAGCTGTGTTCCTTTATCTGCTCTGCAAGAAAATTATGTGCCGTATCAGTTTTTGCAACTATCAGAAGTCCGCTGGTATTCTTATCAATTCTGTGAACGATTCCCGGACGTATCACGCCATTTATACCGGACAATCTGCCCTTGCAGTGGTACATAAGAGCATTCACCATTGTACCGCTGTAATTTCCCGGTGCAGGATGAACAACCATTCCCTTTGGCTTGTTTACAACGAGCAGACTCTCATCCTCATATACAATATCAAGAGGAATATCCTCAGGCTTTGCATCAAGCTCCACCGGATCAGGAATTGTAACTTCAATCACATCTCCGGATTTCTGTTTATAATTCTTTGAAACGGTTTTTCCATTGACAAGCACTCCGCCCGATTCAATAAGATTCTGCACAGCAGTTCTTGTCATATCTGTTTCCTTTTTTGAAGCAAGCCATTTGTCAAGTCTGATTCCGCTGTCAGTTTCTTCAACATTCAACACAAATTTTTCCATCAGGCTTTTTCCTTTTCCACACCGGAACTTTTGTCAAAAAACAGCATATACACAAGCAGAAGTATTACACCGATAACCACGCAACAGTCCGCAAAATTAAATATTGCAAACTTAAAAAGTTTGACATCAAGATAATCCACAACAAGTCCGTTACGGAAAATACGGTCAATTATATTTCCAAGTCCTCCGCTGACAATAAGAGAAAGACTTATCACAACAAATCTGTTGCTTTTATGCTTTATCATATAATATATGCAGAAAACCATAAGTGCGGCAGTCACTCCGACAAGAATCCACCTCATACCGGCAAAGCTTCCGAACACTGCACCATTATTTTCAAGATAGGTAAGATTGAGTATTTTAAGCTTTCCGATTTTTATAAATTCTCTTGAAGGTTCGCCCTTGAGATTTTCAACAGCCCATATTTTTATAAGCTGATCTGCACCTGTCAGCAGGACAATCGCTGAAAAAGCTATTATTAAAACTAAAATAAAGCGTCTTCCTTCCTTTTAAAAATATAACTTGCCGCCCAAAGGAACGGCAAGTTAGTTTCTTTTTATTCAACAACACCGGCGCATCTTTCGCAAAGTGTCGGATGATCACTGCATTTGCCGACAGTTTCCGAATAACACCAGCATCTTTCACACTTTTCTCCAAAAGCCTTTACAACTTCAAATTCCGGTGCTCCGGCATTTGCCCCGACTACAGAAACTCCGGAAACGATAAGTATTTCAGCCAGCTTATCAGCTATTGAATTATACTTTTCAAAGTCTTCATCGCTGCAATGAATGATTATATTGGCCTCAAGGGACTTACCGATAACCTTTTCATTACGTTTTTCTTCAAGAACCTTGTTTACTGTTTCTCTGAGATTATAAATGAATTCCCACTTGCTGATAAATTCATCGTCAAATTCAATTCCAGATTTCTTCGGCATCTCATTCATAAATATGCTCTCAGAATTTTCATCAGCACAATGAGGCAGATATCCCCAGATTTCTTCAGCTGTAAATGACATAATAGGAGCAATAAGTCTTGCAACTCCGCTCAGAATTCTGTACATAACAGTCTGTGCCGCACGTCTTTCAACAGATTTTTCCTTTTCACAGTAAAGTCTGTCCTTGATTATATCAAGATAGAAGTTTGACATATCAGTAACACAGAAATTGTGGATGCTATGGAAAGCGATATGGAAATCAAATTCGTCATATCCCTTCTGAACCTTGTCGATAAGACTGTCAAAACGCATAAGTGCCCACTTGTCAATCTCTGTCAGTTCATCATCAGAAACCATATCTGTGTCAGGATTGAAACCATCACCATTTGAAATATTTCCAAGAATAAATCTTGCGGTATTTCTTATCTTCTTGTAAGCGTCGGAAAGCTGCTTTAAGATATCAGGTGAGATTCTTATATCTGAATGATAGTCAGATGAAGCTACCCAGAGTCTTAAAATATCAGCACCGTATTTATCAATTATCTCAGCCGGATCAATACCGTTGCCGAGAGATTTATGCATTGTTCTGCCCTGACCGTCAACTACCCAGCCATGTGTGCAGACTGCCTTATAAGGAGCAGTTCCCTTATAAACAACTGATGTAAGAAGTGATGACTGGAACCAGCCTCTGTACTGGTCAGCACCCTCAAGATAAAGGTCAGCAGGCCATGAAAGGGATTCATTTTCGTCCATAACAGCTGTATGTGAAACACCGCTGTCGAACCATACGTCCATGATGTCATATTCTTTTGTAAACTCATGACAGCCGCATTCGCACTTGACAGTATCAGGAATAAATTCACTGAGTTCCTTTGTCCACCATGCATCAGCACCTTCCTTGCGGAAAAGGTCTGAAATAGCCTTTATTGTCTCATCTGTAACGATAGGCTTTTTGCAGTCTTTACAATATATGATAGGAATAGGTACGCCCCATGTTCTCTGTCTGGAAATACACCAGTCGCTTCTGTCACGAACCATTCCCTTGATTCTGTCTTCGCCCCATTCAGGAATCCACTTAACATCTTCAATTGCCTTGATTGCCTTATCCTTAAATCCGTTTACTGAGCAGAACCACTGTTCTGTTGCACGGTAAATAATAGGGCTGTTACATCTCCAGCAATGAGGATACTGGTGAGTTATCTGCTGGCTTGCAAGCAACGCTCCGACTTCTTCAAGCTTTGCAGCAATTGCCTTATTTGCTTCGTTTGTATCAAGGCCTTCAAACTCGCCGGCTTCCTTTGTCTGTCTTCCCTTTGCGTCAACACAAACAAGAATTCCGATATCATCATAATTCTTGCAGACTTCAAAGTCCTCCACACCATATCCAGGAGCAGTATGAACACATCCTGTACCACTTTCAAGTGTAACATGATCACCGACAATAACAGGTGAAAGTCTGTCATAAAGCGGATGCTTTGTCTTGATATGCTCAAGTTCAGCACCTGTAAATGAGCCGACTGTTGTATAATTTTCGATCCCGGCAGTTTTCATTGTTGTATCAACAAGTTCAGCCGCCATTACATAATATTCATCACCGTTTTTAACGAGTGTGTATTCATATTCAGGTCCCAGACAGATTGCGAGGTTGCCAGGGATTGTCCATGTTGTGGTTGTCCAGATAACGAAGTAAACCTGGCTCAGGTCAAGTCCCATAGCTGTAAACAGTCCCTTATCGTCTGTTACATTGAATTTTACATAAATTGATGTACACGGGTCATTTGCATATTCAATTTCTGCTTCAGCAAGAGCAGTATTACAGTCCGGACACCAGTAAACAGGTTTCAGACCCTTATACATATATCCGTCCTTAGCCATTTTACCAAAAACTTCAACCTGTCTTGCTTCATACTCAGGTCTGAGTGTAAGGTAAGGTGCGTCATAGTCACCAAGACTTCCAAGGCGCTTGAACTGTTCCATCTGGCTCTTGACGTGTTTGAGAGCAAAATTCTTACAGTGTTTTCTCAGTTCAACCGGAGGAATTGCACCATTTTCAACACCGATATCCTTCATAGCTTTAAGCTCAATAGGAAGTCCGTGTGTATCCCAGCCCGGAACGTATGGTGCACAGAAACCGGTCATATTCTTATACTTAACGATAAAATCCTTTAAAACCTTGTTCAGAGCTGTTCCAAGATGAATCTGACCGTTTGCATACGGAGGACCGTCATGAAGGATATAACTCGGCTTACCCTTGTTATTTTCCACCATCTTATAATATAATCTGTCTTCTTCCCATTTTTTCAGGGTTTCCGGTTCTCTCTTCGGAAGATTTCCTCTCATAGGGAAATCAGTTTTCGGCAGATTCAGTGTCTTATTGTAATCCATCGCCATTATACTTCTTCCTTTTCAGTTGTTGTAGTTGTTGTATTATTGCCGCCTGTCTGTGCATTGTTCTGTCCGAACTGCAAATCAGTAAATCTTGACTCATAAAGTCCCTTTACTGTTCTTGCAGAAAAGCTGGACGTTGCAAACGGGTCAGGCTTAGGCGGTTCTTCAGCAATATCATCAGCTGAACTGCTGTACTGCTGATCATTATCGTCATCATCAATTTCGATTTCCGGCATAGCAGAAATCATCTCAAGATGAGTTTTATACATTTCAAACAGGCTCTTCTTAAATTCAGATACCTGTTTCTGAGCTTCAACAAGGTTTTCCTTTTCCTTTGCAATCTCGGCTCTGTTCTTTTCCATTGCCGCTTCATGCTGAACTGTTGCCTCATCAATAAGAATCTTTGCCTTTTCTTCAGCCTGAGCAATTATCTCATCAGCCTTTTCCTGAGCTTCAGCAACAACCTTGTGTCCCTGCTTCTGAGCACCAAGCAAGGCATCTTTCAAAGCGTCCTCGTCCTGACGGTATTCTCTTACCTTGTCAGCAAGAA
>USJI01000111.1 GCA_900554975.1 uncultured Ruminococcus sp.
GCATGCCGGAGTATATTCGGCCCCCATGAGCAGACATAGTCAATAAACTCATTTTCATCTTCATCGTATATTTTAGAGCCGGAGGCATGGGAAATAAACAGCGGAACAGTTCCCACAGAACGACAGGCTCTTACAGGACTGTTAACCCCTCCTGGCATAAATTCACAGGCTTTTTTATACAGCTGTTCTGATTTCTGAATGTTCATATTTCCTCCTTCAGCCATCCGGCTGCATCAAGAGCGTGATATGTTATTATGATATCTGCTCCGGCACGTTTTATCGCTGTAAGATTTTCCATTACTATACGCTTTTCATCTATCCAGCCGAGCTTTGCACCTGCTTTAACCATTGAATACTCACCGCTTACGTTATATGCGGCAATCGGCATATCAAAACGTTCCCTTGCAGATTTCAGAACATCAAGATAAGCAAGTGCTGGTTTTACCATGACCATGTCTGCTCCCTCCGAAATATCGTCCGCAATTTCACGCAGTGCTTCCCTGCCGTTTGCAGGATCCATCTGATAGGTCTTTCTGTCACCAAATCCCGGTGCGGAATGTGCAGCATCACGGAAAGGAGAATAATATCCGGAAGCATATTTTGCACTGTATGACATAATGGCAATATTGACAAAGCCGTTTTCATCAAGAGAACGGCGTATTGCGGCAACACGCCCGTCCATCATGTCAGAAGGTGCGATTATATCAGCTCCTGCTTTGGCAAGGCTTACCGACATACGGCACAGAAGCGGAAGTGTTTCATCGTTAAGTATCCTGTCGCCGTCTATAACTCCGCAGTGTCCATGGTCAGTATATTCACAAAGACACACATCAGCAATTATCAGCAAATCAGGATAATGCTGTTTTATATATCTTACTGCACGCTGTGTAATACCTTCATCATTATAAGCCTCTGTTCCGAGAGCATCTTTATGTTCAGGAATACCGAATATCAGAATTCCCGATATCCCACTTTCAGAAATCTGTGGCAGAATTTCCTCAAGACGGTCAATTGAATACTGATACACATCAGGCATAGAATCAACAGGATTCTTAATATTCTCGCCCTCAGCAACAAATATCGGATAAACAAACTCTGCCGCATCCAACCTTGTTTCACGAACCATTCTTCTCATTGATGAATTAACTCTGAGTCTTCTGAATCTTTTCATTTTTCAATATCCTCCGTAATCATATCAACAATCCCCTGAACTGTACTTTCACCTGGAATAAGACAGTCTGAAATACCATGCTTTTTCAGTTCTTCAGCTGTAACACCGCCGATTGCAACAACTCTGGTTTCAGCTGATATACTTCCATTTTCAAAGAAGCTCCGTACTGCTCCGGAACTGGTAAATACGGCATAATCTGCATTTGTATAGCTGCCCGAAGTATATACAGGTTCATATATATTTATATCATCATATTTTACATCATTATTATCAAGCTGTCTGTTAAGTTCTTCTGAACCCTCTGACGAACGCATTATAAGCATTTTTTCATTATCAGAAATATTTTCTGCCAGAACCTTTCCAAGTTCCTGTGAATTAAAATGCTCCGGCATTATTTCCGGAAAGATTCCTGAATTTTCAAGAACACCTGCTGTTCCCCTGCCTATGACTGCAAAACGGATTCCCGTAAGCATTCTGAGGTCAATACGCTTTTCCCTGAGCTTTTTAAGAAATATTCTCGCTCCGTTGGGACTGGTAAGTGCAATACAGCTGTATTTTCTGATATTTTCAAAAGCAGTGTCCATTTCCGCAGAAAAGATTTCCTTTACGTCCACACTGCCGTTTCTGTACACATACGCTCCGAGCGCATCAAGTTTTTCCATAAGCTGCCTGCCTGTTTCCGGAGATGATGTAACAGATATATTTACATTATCAAGTGGTGGTTTATAAGTCGCAGAAAAATCATATTCTGCCGTTTTCCCGACCACAATTACCGCCGGAGGTTTCAGCTGTGCCTTCTTCACTTCTTCTGTAATATTTTTAAGTGACGAGCGGACAATTCTCTGTCTGACTGATGCTCCGTCAGATATAACCGCCGCCGGAGTTTCAGACGGCATTCCACCGCCTATAAGCCCATTTGAAATACTTTCAAGTGAACCAAGTCCCATAAGAAAAACAAGCGTTCCATTAAGCTTGGCATAGTATTCCAGATTGTCAGGGGTATTACTCTGGGCAGTATGTCCGATTATCACATGAAAGCTTCTGGCGGTTTTTCTGTGCGTAACAGGAATTCCTGCAAGCTCTGCAACAGCCACCGATGATGTAATTCCCGGAACTATATCATATGGAATATTATGTGCCTGAAGGGTCTGAATTTCTTCACCACCTCGTCCGAAAACAAAGGGATCTCCGCCCTTGAGTCTGACAACATTTTTCCCCTGCATAGCTTTCTTAATCAGAAGTTCATTTATTTCTTCCTGTATTGCCGAATGTTTTCCTGCACGTTTTCCAACACATATCTTTTCAGCTTCAGGCGGACAGAATTCAAGCAGTCGTTCATCTATAAGACTGTCATACACAACGGTATCACAGACGGAAAGGACTTTCATTCCCCTGAGTGTTATAAGGTCATAGTTTCCGCATCCGGCTCCTGCAAGTGTTACTCTTCCTGTCATAACGACGATATCAGCTCCTTTACAAGCCCTGCCCGGTCTTTTACGTCACATACACCACTGATTCTTTTACCTGTTCTGTCGGAAATTATTACAGATATTTCTCCATCAGAGATTTCGCTGTATGCCCCGACAGGAACAGTGCAGTCCGCACCCAGTGCAGAAATAATTTCACGTTCCGTTTTAAAACAAAGCATCGTTTCCTTGTCAGATATTTCTTTTATCATTTCAGATACAGATGACCCTGAGGCACACTCTGCTGCAATTATCCCCTGACATGGCGACGGAACAAATTCATGGCTTTCAAATTCCCTTACCTCATACTGTGCAAGTGAAATGCCCAGTCTTTCAAATCCAGCGGCACAAAGAATAATGCCGTCATATTCGCCGTCGGAAAGCTTTCTGAGACGTGTATCCACATTCCCGCGAATGTCCTTAAAAACAGCATCCGGACAAATTTTCGTAAAATTCATACGGCGGCGTTTGCTTCCGGTTCCAATCACAAATCCACTGTAATCATCTGTTTTCTGACGTGTTATAAGTATATCCCTGTGGTTTCCACGAGGAAGTACTCCGGATATTTCAAGACCCTCGCCAAGACATACGGGAAGGTCTTTCGCACTGTGAACAGCTGCATCTATCTGTCCGCATTTTAAAGCATTCTCTATTTCCTCAACGAAAACGCCCTTTCCGCCGATTTTATCAAGCGGTTTGTCGAGAATACGGTCACCATGAGTCACAAACTCAACAATTTCAATATTAACATCAGGAAATTTTTCAGACAGCCTTTCTGAAAAAAGTCTGGTCTGAGCCAGTGCAAGCCGGCTTCGTCTTGTTCCTATTTTTATCGTCATGCTTTCATCTCCAGCGAATCAATAAATTCCAAAAGTTTCTGCTCATCGGGTATCTGTTCACATTCCATACAGTAGTCAAATACATCAGACATAACAGATGCACGTTTCTTTTCATCGGAAAATTTCTGCTTTACATATGGGCGGACATTTCCCATAAGACTGCATATATCAGCCATTTCAGCTGTAATGATTTTCTGAACCTGTCTGCGTATGTATGATGCCATAAGCGGACTTTTTCCGGACGTGGACACCCCGACAGTGATATCGCCGCACTGAGCAAGTGCCGGAAAAAAGAATCCGCAGTCCCCCGGACTGTCAACAACATTGCATAAAATATTTTTTTCCTTGCATATTTCTGATACTTCCGAATTGACCGATTCGTCATCCGTCGCTGCAATTACAATGCTCATACCCTCAATATCATTTGCCTTAAAATTTCGTTTAATCAGTTTAAGATTTTCCATATGCGCTATTTCAGAGCAGAAATCTGCCGAAACAACCGTTATGTCAGGGGAAAAAGGCAGAAGCTTTTTTATTTTGTGAAGTGCTATTTTCCCTCCGCCAACGATAAGACAGGGTTTGTTTTCTATATCAATAAAAAACGGAAAATAAGGCATTTTATTTACCTCCGATATTTATTACAGCATCAGCCGTTTCTCTGAATGCACTGAAAGAAAGCTTTGATTTCAGTTTCAAAAACAGTTCTTCACCTGTCATTTCTGAAAGAGCCGCTTTTTTAAATTCCGGAAACAAATCGTGAAACAGCAGTTGCTTTTTCAGTTCATCGATTTCTTCTTCAATCATAAGCTTAGCCTGTTCTACACTGTCCTGTTTACGCAGATTATTGTTTTCGGCAAGTTCACGAAAATAATCTATATTGCAGAGCTGTATATTTTCCATATCTGCCACAGACGGGTCGATATCACGTGGTACCGCAAGATCAATATAAAGCTGTTTCTTTTCAGGAACACTTTTGATTTCATCTGCTGTAATGACAAAATGAGGACTTGATGTAGCTGAAATAATACAGTCACATTCCCCTATCCGTTCATACCTCGACGCATACGGAAGTACTTCAAGTGCGGCTGTTTCCGGAATTATTGCCGCATTCACGCTGTGGGAACGCATGGTTGCTATCACACTTACATTTTTATAGGACAGGAGATTTTTCAGAAGGCTTGTCCCCAGTTGTCCGCCTGCACCAATCAGCATAACCTTCACATTATCAGCAAAATGAGCCGCAAGCTTTGCCGCAAGTGTTGCATATGAAACAGATGTTTTTGAAATGGCTGTTTCCGTTTTTATTCTCTTTGCCACTGATACTGCACACTGGAATATCATATTCACGTCATGTGACAGGTGAATTTTTTCTGACGCAAAAGCATAAGCGGATTTCAGCTGTCCGAGAATTTCATCTTCGCCGATTACCATTGAATCCATTCCGCTTGCAACTCTGAACAGATGCCTTATTGCACCTTCCCCACTGAAAAGCATTATATTCCTGTTTATCT
>USJI01000112.1 GCA_900554975.1 uncultured Ruminococcus sp.
TGAATTGTGTTCAACGCAGTATTCGCCGAGAGAATATGCAATATTTACAAGGTCAGTATCCGGGCCGACTTTAATTCCGTATTTTTCAAATGCTTTCAGAATGTCATTCTTTGTCGGTGCAGAAACGGGTTTGCCCATAAGTGAGCCGATATAGTGCAGCTCACCTGTAACGGCGTCGTTTGGAGCGTAAATCAGACTTTCATAATAGAAACGTACGGCTGATTCATAATCCTTGATGCCAATACAGTAATATCCAAGGTTGCAGTAGCATCTTGCAATATCTTCAGGGGTAGGGCAGATGTTCAGTGTATCACGAACACAAGCGAAAAGCTTTTCGTAATCATGTACGGACTTGAATGCTTCAGCAAGCTCAAAGCGTGGTGCTGTATTTACAGGATTGTATTTTATTGCCTTTTCAAGAGCATCAACGGCTTCCTGCGGTCTGCGGAGTTCAACAAGCAGATAGCCGAGTGAAGTCAGATATGTGCAGAAATCAAAAGGTGTTCTTTCATATCTCTTTTCAGGTTTGTAAATATGTGTGTAAAGATATTCGTCAAGCGGATTTCTGAATGAATACTGATTGCAGGCATCTGAATCAGGAAAATATGTATCAGCGTGTTTTTCAATTTTTCTGAGAAGTTTTACAGCTCCCTCAAGCTTTTTATCCTTTACAAGATTATTTGCCTCATTGAACACCTGGTCAAGACGTTTTCCGTCAATGAACATTGCATTTTTCAGATGCTCCTGCTGTTCCTTAGGGAGAAGTTCAAAAGTCATGTCGCTCAGTATTTTCAGTATTTCATCTGCATTTTCATGCTTTCTGTATTTTACAGCCTGCTCCTGAAGGTATACAGCGTCCTGCGGAGCGTTGCCGGTAAGACCTTTTTTTATTTCCTCTATAATATCATTAACCATTATTTTTCTCCTGTCTGTTTAAATTTTCTTGTGTGTAACAGTAAACGCTTATTTAATTATACTACATTTTAAATAAAAAATCAATAGCCGGAGTGTGAATTATTGGTGAATTTTAAGACGGCTGCAACAAGCAGTTAACTATTGTTGACACGCTATTTTACAAATGATATAATAAATGTAAAAATAATGGGAGAAGGACTGAAAAATGAGATTAAAAAGAATATTTGCAGCGGCTTTGTCTGTGATGCTTATACAGACGGCATCTTTTGAAGTGTCTGCCGGAAATCAGACAGGAGCATACATGTATAATAATTTTACTTACAATGTAAACAGCAATAATACGATTTCAATAATCAGCTGTGACAAAGATTCAATTATTGCATCAATTCCGAATGAAATCTGCCATACACCTGTAACATATATAAACAGTGAAGCTTTTTCGGACTGCGGTAAACTTGAAAAGATATATGTTGAATCGGGTAATGAATATTATACGGTTTCGGACGGGATTTTGTTCACGAAGGATAAATCAAGGCTTATAAAATGTCCGGCAGGAGCAGGAAAAACGTCTTATTTTGTTCCGGATGAGGTGACTTCAATTTGTCCGGGAGCATTTGAAAACTGTGAAGAACTTGAATTTCTGTCGATTCCCGAAAACGTTTCATCTGTCGGAGCAAGGGCTTTCAGAAATACCGGATTCACAAGTATTACAGTTGGTGAAAAAACTTCACTCGGGGAAATGTCCATTGGATTTGCTGATGAAAAATCTGTTGATAATTTTACCGTTTACAGTAAAAGTGGCTCAGCAGCGGAAATTTATTCGCTTGAAAACAGTCTGAATTTTATTCCGCTTAAAAGTTCTGACTATACTGTAAAGGTCAACGGCAATTTGTATTACTATACTGAGCAGAAAAATTTTTCCGGTGGAAATATAGTTGTAACCGATAAATCGGGAAAGCCTGTTTCCTATGCTTTCAGCACATCTCCTGCGGCAGTGTTCAAAAAATACAATTCAGAAATTACAAAGGTTAATATCATTGATACGTCTGATAATGTTATAGAAACTGTAAATGTAAGGGTTGCTGTGCAGGGTGATGCAAATCAGGACGGAAAAGTAAATGTAAGAGATGCGGCAATGATTGCAAGAAACACGGCACAAAAATATGTATACAGCGGCTTTGAAAAGTTTTCAGCTGATGCAAACGGTGACGGAAAAGTAAATGTAAGAGATGCGGCACTAATTGCAAGAAATGCCGCTAAAAAATAAGATTTATAAGGAGAAGGGAATATGAAAAGGAATTTACTTGCAGTTATTATGACAGGAGCGTGTCTGACGGCACTTTTAACCGCCTGCGGCGGAGATGACAGCAGCAGTAGTGTAGAAAACTCAGCTGAAACATCTGTTATGGAGGCTTCTTTAACAGGCAAAAAGCTTACAGCCATTCCGGACGATGTAAAGGTTACAAGAAATGCAGCTGATATTATGGAAAAATCAAAGAGTTCCTCTAAAATCAGCAGCAAGGTGTTTAAGATTGACGGTTATGCATCTTCTGTATCTCTTGATGAGGGCTGGAAAATTATCAGTGGCGGAGAAGCAACAGATATGCAGACTGATATGATAACATCACTTCCGGCTGTGGTACAGTTTAAGGATACAAAGGATACTCTGACTATTACTGTTGTGGACGTCAGCGAGGACAGGGATTCCTTCCTTGCAGGTACAGAGGAAAGCTATAAGGCAGCTTATGGTGCGGCATATGACAGCATTGACATAACAGGATTCAGACAGCTTTCCATTGGCAAAGGGGAATATGATTCATTTGAAGTAAAAGCTGATGTTGTTATAAAAGGACAAAGCTTTAAGATGATTCATATTCTTTCAAACGATGTTTCAGGAAAAAGCTATTCATGGATGCTTCTCGACAGCGACGGACAGTTTGAAGATTTTGATCTTGTGAATGCAATTTCATACCCGCTGAAAGTTGAATCAAAGCTGTCTGGCAGAGAAAGAAGAAATAATTAAAAGTAAATTTATGTTGCAGCACAAAAAAATTAACGTTTGCCACAAAATAAGAAAAAAATCTTGCAAAGAACGCCTGAATGTAGTATAATTTAATAAGGTATTTCTTTTTGAAATTTTATTTTGGAAATGAGGGTATTAAATTGGATCTTGAAATGGTGTCTTATCTTTCAAAGCTGGGCAAGCTTGCTTTTACTGAAGAAGAGCTGAAAAAGACAGCTGAGGAAATGACCAGTATTATCGAAATTATGGATACAATTAAGGAAATTGATGTTGAGTATAATGCTCTGGCTGATAATAAAAACGTATATCTTAACGATCTGCGTGAAGACGCATCAGAACCGAGTATGCCTACGGAAAAGATACTGCAGAACGCTGTAAACAGCGAAAACTGTTTTGTTGTTCCTAAGGTTGTTGAATAATCAGATAAGAGGTAGGAAATGGATATTAAAGATTTGAAAATCAGAGATATGAGAAAGCTTCTGGACAGCAAGGAGATATCTTCACCGGAGCTTACTCAGTTTTATATTGACAGAATTAAAAAATATGACGGAAAAGTTCAGAGCTTTATTACTGTTACAGAGGAAAATGCTCTGAAGAGTGCTGAAAAGGCACAGAGCGTTATTGATGCGGGAAATGCTTCAGACCTTTGCGGTATTCCTCTTGCTATCAAGGATAACATCTGTACAGACGGTGTTAAAACAACCTGTGCTTCAAAAATGCTGGAAAATTTTGTTCCGCCTTACAATGCAACAGTAATGGAAAAGCTGAACTCACAGAATACTGTAATGCTCGGAAAAGTAAGTATGGACGAGTTCGCTATGGGAGGTTCAACGCAAACTTCCGCATTTGCAAAAACAAAAAATCCTTATGACCTGAACAGGGTTCCGGGCGGTTCATCAGGCGGTTCTGCTGCCGGAGTTTCTGCTTCACTCTGTGCAGGTGCACTTGGTTCTGATACAGGCGGTTCAATCAGACAGCCTGCTGCATTCTGCGGTGTTACAGGTCTGAAACCGACTTATGGCAGAGTTTCACGTTACGGTCTGGTTGCTTTTGCATCTTCACTTGACCAGATAGGTCCTCTTGCAAAGGACGCTCATGACTGCGGAATTATTCTCAATGCAATTGCAGGATACGACAGACATGACGGAACATCTTCAAAGAATCCGACAGCTGATTACACATCAAAAATCGGAATGGATATGAAGGGCGTTAAAATTGCAATACCTAAGGAATTCTATGGAGAAGGTATCGACAAGGAAGTTGCAGACGCAGTTATGAAAGCCGCTGAAAGCTATAAGGCAATGGGTGCTGAACTTGTTGAATGCAGTATGCCGAGCCTTAAATATGCAGTTCCTGCATACTATCTTATTTCATCTGCTGAGGCATCTTCAAACCTCTCAAGATATGACGGTATCAAGTATGGCCACCGCAGTGAAATCGGCGAAAACTTCAATGAACTTATCTGCAACTCAAGAGCCGAAGGCTTCGGAAGTGAGGTAAAGAGAAGAATTCTTCTCGGAAACTATGCACTTTCAAGCGGTTATTATGACGCTTATTACGGCAAGGCAATGGGACTTCGTCAGAAAATTTCAGCGGAATATGACAGCATTTTTGAAAAGTGCGATATGATACTGACTCCTACAACACCTTCTGTTGCTTATAATGCAGATGAAAATATTTCAGACCCTGTCAAGATGTACAAGGCTGATATCTGTACAGTAACTGTAAACATTGCTTCTCTTCCTGCAATATCCACAACCTGTGGTTATAATAATGACGGTATGCCTATCGGTATGTCGATTATCGGAAAGAAGTTCGATGAGGCTTCTATAATCGGTGCGGCAGATGCATTTGAAAAGACATTTGCTTACAAGGCACCAGAATTGGTATAAGGAGGAAAAGATAAATGTCATCATATATTCCGGTTATAGGACTTGAAGTCCATGCCGAACTTTTAACAAAATCAAAGGTTTTCTGTACCTGTAACGCTGAATTCGGCAGCCTGCTCTCAAAGGAAATCTCCGACGGACGCATCGACTATGTGGCGC
>USJI01000113.1 GCA_900554975.1 uncultured Ruminococcus sp.
TGTTTCAGTTATGGAAATTTCTTTTTTCAAAAGGAAACAACAGGTTTTCTCTCCGTTTCATGTCTGAGTTCCTTCATTTTGACAAAGTAAACTATTATCAGCAGAGTATCAGCAAACACCCATGCTACCGGACTTGCCATGCAGACTGCGCTGAATCCGAAAGAGGAAACAAAGGCAAATGCAACAAGTGTTCTTGCGGCAAGTTCACTTACACCTGCAAGCATCGGCAGAAAGCTGTATCCCATACCCTGAAGCGAATTTCTTATGATAAACAGGATTCCGAGTGTCGGATAGAAAAGTCCGTTTATGACAAGATATGTCCTTGAAAGGTGAAGTATCTGCTCGATTGACGCTGCATCAGTTGACCTTTTATCAATAAAGAGCATTGTCATAACTCCGCCGAAAAGTGCAACAGCAGCAAACGAAACCACACAGTAAACCATCTGCATTATAAGGCTCTGTCTTATACCTGTACGTATTCTTTCGTATTCACCCGCACCCCTGTTCTGTCCGCAATATGTAGCCATGGCGATTCCCATGCTTTCCATAGGACCCATGACAACAGTCTGAATTTTCATAGCGGCTGTAGCTGATGCAACAGAAATTGTTCCGAGTGAATTTACAGCTGACTGCAATACAATAGAACCGATAGCTGTTATTGAGAACTGGAGAGCCATCGGAACTCCGATGGAAACAAGGCTGAGAGAACGTGCCTTGTCGAATTTCAGTTCGTCTTTTTCAAATTTGAGTATATCGAAATTTTTAATTATGTAGAAAAGGCAGAGAACAGCAGATATTCCCTGAGCAATAACCGTTGCAAGACCTGCACCGAAAACGCCCATTTTGAATACTATAATAAATGTAAGGTCGAGGATAATGTTCAGCACTGACGATATACCAAGGAATATAAGCGGGGATTTGCTGTCGCCGAGCGAACGGAGAATTCCTGCAAGCATATTGTAAAAAATAGTAGCGGAAATTCCGGCAAAAATTACAACAATATAGTTATAAGCTTCGTGGTAGATTTCATCAGGCGTATTTGTTATTCTGAGAATAGGACCTGTCAGAAGCATTGTTACAACGGTCAGTATCACAGCCACCGCCGCACTCAGATATATAGAGTTGGCTACATATTTACGCATATCCGAATACTTCCCTGCCCCGAAGCTCTGAGCTATCATTATGGAAAATCCGCTGCATATACCTGTTGCGAATCCTATAACGAGAAAGTTTATAGCACCTGTTGAGCCGACAGCGGCAAGGGCATTTACTCCGACATACTTTCCTACAATAACGGTATCGACCATATTATAAAGCTGCTGAAAAACATTGCCGAGTATCAGTGGCCATGCGAAGCTTAAAATAAGCTTATATGGTGTTCCTGAAGTCATATCCTTTGTCATTGACATCTGACATCATCCTTTCTGTATTTTTTGATTTTCCCTATTGTTTATTCGTAATTAATGTGATAAAATAAAAGCTGAAAAGGCGGTGTTCAACATGGAAGAAATAAGTCATGAACAGATTCATTATGAAACCGAAACGGGAATGCGTCTGGAAATTACTGAGGAAAACAACTGTTTTGTTTCAAAGCACTGGCACAACAGCTTTGAGATAATACATATCCTTAAAGGGAATATGCTGCTGACTGTCGGCAACCGTAATTATTCGCTTTCAGACGGCGGATTTGCCGTTGTAAATTCCAAAACCATACATTCGACCGTATGCCGTAAAAACTGCCGTTATCTTCTTTTGCAGATTCCATACGAAACAATCCGGAGAAATATTCCCGATATTGACATTGTAATGATAAGGTGTATCTGTTTAAGCGATCAGAATGCTTCAGGAAATCTGATACAGATAAAAGAGATTCTCAAAAAAATCAGTGCTTTCTGCGAATCTCCTCACAACAGCGGCTATCTGCTCATGCAGCACAGCCTTGTCTACGAACTTTTATATTATCTTGTAATAAATTTCAAGACCGGTGTTGACCCGGAACTTAAAAAGAAAGCTGACCGTAACATTCAGAGGCTTGGAGTTGTTCTTCAGTATGTCCGTCAGCACTATGCAGAAAACATAACCCTCAGTGATGCCGCCTCCGCTGTTGCCCTCAACAGGGAGTATTTTTCACGCTTTTTCAAAAAATATATGGGCATGACTTTTATGGACTACGTTTTTGCAATAAGGCTTGAACACGCCTATGACGATATAGTCAGCACCGATTATTCCATCGGTGAAATTGCGGAGCAAAACGGCTTTGAGAAGAATTATAAGCTTTTCGTCCGCAGATTCAGGCAGCAGTACGGCTGTAATCCGGGAGAGAAACGGAAACAGCTGAAACCATAAACGTACTGCTGTGTTAAATATAGTATAACAATTTACTCCCTCGTTTTCAATAGCAAATCATGACTGTTCTATTGTACAATCTTGACTTTTTAGTTCGCCGTTCATGTAATGGGTACACTTTGATAAGGCTCGACCGCTTTCTGAAGAAAGCTTGGCAAAGACTTTTAATTCGCTGTTCATGTAATTGGGTACATTTTGATAAGGCTCGACAGGCAGTTAAACTGATTAAGATAATACAACGCTTGTAGAACGGAAACGCAGGAACCTTCAGCATAATAAAAGTTTAGGTCAAGCCTTTTTAAAGGCTTGCAGGGTGCATGGGACGGAGTCCCTGCCCGACGTCCGCAGACGGCGGAATGCTTTGCCTTGGAAGCGTATTTCAAGGGGTGAATGCCGAAGGCAGAGGGGAAGCCCTGCACGAGAGGGCTTCCCCTTATCCGCTTTCTGAAGAAAGCTTGGCAAAGACTTTTAAACGTGACCCATTTTAGAGATTAACCTGCATCAGGCTCGACCATTTACTAAACTGTTTAAGATAATACAACGCTTGTAGAACGGAAACACAAAATGGCTCGACAGGCAGTTAAACTGATGCTTTAGTAACTGGTTGGGTCTTATCTTTCTTAATCTCTATAAGTGAGCCACGTCTAAAAGTTCAGGGGACACTCTCCGCAAAAGAGTGTCCCCTTATTTTATATATCAATACTTTAATTTCAGCAAAATCAAATCTGTGCAGAATAGTTAGGAGCTTCCTTAGTGATATAAATATCATGCGGGTGGCTTTCCTTAAGACCTGCACCTGTAATTCTTACAAACTGTGAATTTTCGTGAAGTGTAGGGATATCAACGCATCCGCAGTAACCCATACCGGATCTGATACCGCCGACCAGCTGGAAGATTGTGTCAGCAACTGAACCCTTGAAAGGAACACGTCCCTCAACGCCTTCCGGAACAAGCTTTTTAGCGCCTTCCTGGAAGTATCTGTCCTTTGAACCGCAAGCCATTGCGCCAAGACTTCCCATACCTCTGTAAACCTTGAATGAACGTCCCTGGAAGATTTCTGTTTCGCCCGGAGCCTCCTCACAACCTGCAAGCAGAGAGCCAAGCATTACAACATTTGCACCTGCCGCCAGAGCCTTTACGATATCGCCTGAATACTTGATGCCGCCGTCAGCAATAACAGGAATATTGTGCTTCTGTGCAACCTTTGCAACATCATAAACAGCAGTTATCTGAGGAACACCAATACCTGCAACAACTCGTGTAGTACAGATAGAACCAGGACCGATTCCGACTTTAAGGCAGTCTGCACCGGCAGCAATAAGGTCTTCAGCAGCTTCAGCTGTTGCGATATTTCCGGCAATAACAGGAGTATCAGGGAAAGCTTCCTTAACCATTTTTACGCATTTCATAATATTCTTTGAATGACCATGTGCTGAATCAAGAACAAGAACATCAGCCTGTGCATCAATAAGTGCAGCAGCTCTGTCAAGAACGTCAGCAGTAACGCCGATAGCCGCACCGCAAAGAAGACGGCCGCCCTTGTCTCTTGCTGAGTTAGGATACTGAATAGCCTTTTCGATATCCTTTATTGTGATGAGTCCCTTGAGATAGCCGTTTTCGTCTACGAGAGGGAGCTTTTCAATCTTATGTGCACGGAGAATTTCCTGAGCCTGTTCAAGAGTTGTGCCGATAGGAGCAGTAATAAGATTATCCTTTGTCATTACGTCGCCTATTCTTGTGTTATAGTCGTCGATAAAACGCATATCACGGTTTGTAATGATTCCGACAAGCTTGCCCTTTTCGTCAACTATCGGAACGCCTGATATCTTGTATTTGCCCATCAGTTCGTCTGCGTCATAAACAAATCTGTCTGCTGTGAGAGAAAATGGATTTACAATAACCCCGTTTTCAGAACGCTTAACCTTGTCAACTTCATCTGCCTGCTGTTCGATGCTCATGTTCTTGTGAATGATACCGATTCCGCCTTCTCTTGCGATTGCAATAGCCATTTTGGCTTCTGTTACAGTATCCATTGCAGCTGTCATTATTGGTGTATTAAGACAGATATTTCCTGCAAGTCTTGTTTTCAGATTGATCATGTTAGGTGTTACATCAGACTTGCTCGGAATCAGCAGCACGTCGTCAAAAGTTAATCCTTCTTTAGCAAATTTACTCTCATTCAGCATAAGATACTCTCCATTCTGCCGCTTGAACATATGATAAAAAAATCCTCACAAGCGGCGGCGAAGATTTTCGTAAATAAAATAGCATTCATGATTGTATTTTTCGTTTACAATCCTTAATATATGAATAAAGCAGCCAAATTTTACTGAAAATTTAAAGCTGACTTACCATTCGTTCAAGTGATTCTATTTCTTATTATGATACTATTTTTTTTGCAATATGTCAACCCTTTTTCGACTTTTTTTATCATTTAACTTTTTGAATTATCATTTATGTCAAAGAATTCCTTCCTGCGTTTCCAATCTATCAACGTTGTATTATCTTAAACAGTTTAGTAAATGGTCGAGCCTTATCAAAATGTACCCATTACATAAACAGCGAATTAAAAGTTTTTGCTAAGCTTTTTTCAAAAAGTGGCTATAAGGGGAAGCCCT
>USJI01000114.1 GCA_900554975.1 uncultured Ruminococcus sp.
TAATGACCGTTTTCCTTATAGAATGTTTTTACAGTTGCCCCTTCATCATCAACCAGTGCAACAACAAGGTCGCCGTTTTCCGCATAGCTTGTCTGTTCGGCAATGATTATGTCATCTGTAAAAATGCCGGCATTTATCATACTGTCGCCCTTTACTTTAAGTGCAAAAAGGGGATTGCTGTAAGTTTTTTCAGTGTTGAAATTTATGTATTCTGTAATATTTTCTATTGCAAGAATCGGCTGTCCGGCTGCAACATTGCCGACAAGCGGTACTGAAATACCGCTTTTGCCGGAAAGTTTTATAGCTCTGTTATGATTGTCGCTTTTTTCCAGATAACCTTCATCAACAAGCAGGTTTATATATTTATGAACCGTTGATGTTGATTTTATTCCGAGAGCGTCGCAGATTTCTCTTACAGTCGGAGGATATCCGCTGTCAATAGAATCTCTTATGAATTCATAAATGGCAGTAGCTTTTTCGTTAAGCATATTGTTCCTTACCTTTCAGTTTTTTGTATATCATCTTTGCAACCTTGTAAACGTCACCGCATCCGAGTGTTATAACAAGGTCACCGTCTTTTGCATTTTCACATACATAGTCGCAGACCTGACGGAAATTTTCATACTTTCTCTCATCTGTGTATTCAGCTTTTTCATCCTGTGGGAAATATACACAGCCGTCAATTTTTTCAGCAAGATTTCTTGTAAATATATTGTAAGTGTTCTTTTCCCTTGAACCCATGATATCTGTCAGAACAGCAATATCAGGGATTGAAAGTGCTTTTACAAAATCGTCAAGAAGTATTGCGGTTCTTGAGAATGTAAACGGCTGGAAAACTGCCCATACTCTTTTGTATCCCATTCCCATAGCAGCATTTAAGGTTACGGACAGTTCGGTCGGGTGGTGTGCATAGTCATCAACGATAGTAATGCCTTTTTCCTTTCCGATGAGTTCAAAACGTCTTCCTGCTCCTCTGAAATCTGAAAGTCCCTTCTGAATGCTATCAAATGGTACATTCACATAAAAAGCAGAAGCAGCAGCGGCAAGTGAGTTTAAAACATTGTGCATTCCTGCAACGTGAAGTCTTATTTTTCCGAGCGATTCATTTTTATGCATCAGTGTATATTCTGTTTCCATTCCGGAAATTCTTGTTATATCTTTTGCATAGTAATCATTTTTTTCTTCCAGACCGAATGTAATAATTTCTTTTCCGGATATGCCTTCAACTGCCTTTAATGTGTTTGCATCGTCTCCGTTAATAATAAGAGCCTTTGTTGCGTTTTCAGCAAATTTATGGAATGATTTTATAATATTTTCAAGATTCTTGAAATAGTCCAGATGGTCTTCGTCAATATTCAGTATCACTGCAATGTCAGGATAAAGTTTCAGGAATGTGTCTACAAATTCGCATGATTCACAAACCATTATATCACTTTTTCCCGCACGTCCGCTTCCGCCGATACATGGAAGTTTTCCGCCGATAAATGCCGAAAGGTCAACACCGGCTGTATAGAGTATCTGTGTTATCATTGAAGTTGTAGTGGTTTTGCCATGAGTTCCTGAAACGCATATGGCATTATCATACCAGCTTGTGACAATGCCTAAAAGTTCGCTTCTTTCAAGAACAGGAACGCCTGATGCCTTTGATGCAATAAGTTCCGGATTGTCTGCCATTATCGCTGCTGTATGAACAATAAGGTCAGCTCCCTCAATATTTTCAGCTTTCTGTCCCATAAAAACCGGAATTCCCATTTTTCTTACTGCTTCAAGTGTTTCAGTTTCATTATTGTCTGAACCTGTCAGATAATAACCCTGGGAATGGAGTATCTGTGCAAGGGGATACATTCCCGAGCCGCCTATTCCTATAAAATGTATGTGCTTTTTGCCTTTAAGAATATCTTTATTCATAGTGATCTGTCCTATCTGTATAATTTTTGTTACTTAACAGTATATGTATATTTTTACCTTCTGCGTTCAATAATATCCCTGTAAACATTTTCAGGAGGTCATAAGTTTATGAACATTACCGATATCAAAATCAGAAAAACCATAACCGAGGGACGCCTTCGTGCCATTGTATCCATCACCATTGATGAGACGCTTGCCGTTCATGATATAAAGATTGTTCAGGGTGATGAAAGGCTGTTTGTGGCCATGCCGAGCCGAAGGGATGAAAATGGTGTTTTCAGAGATATTGTACATCCTATTTCTCCGGACGCAAGACATATGCTTGAAGATGAGATACTTGATGCATATGCACGTCATAAAGCAATTGCTGAGGCAGAAGAACAGCTTATCTGATGCCGGAAATTTTTACAGAATCTGTTTTCGTATCCGAGAACAGGTTCTTATTTTTTTGAAAGATACCAAGCCTTCAGAATGCCTATCTGTGTTTTGGAATCAGTAATTTCGCCGTTCATGACCATTTCAACTGCTTTTTCAAGCGGAATTTTTTCAACATCAAGAAATTCGTCTTCATCAAGGTCTTGTTTGGAAAATTCCAGTCCTGTTGCAAGATAAAGATGAATAACTTCACTTACATAAGCAGGAGTAGGGATTATTTCTCCCAGATACTCATAATTGCTGCATGTACAGCCTGTTTCTTCAAGAAGTTCACGCTTGCCGCAGTCATAATGTTTTTCTCCCGGTTCTATTTTTCCTGCCGGAATTTCAAGAATGGCTTTATGATGAGGATAACGATATTGTTTTACCATGAGTATTTCGTTGTTTTCAGTCAGAGGGATAACAGTAACCCCTCCGGAATGATGAACAACATCTCTGAGGACTTCCTTGCCGTTTTCGAGCAGGGCAACGTCCTTTGTAACTTCAAAAATTCTTCCTTTGTAGACACTTTCGCTTGAAATTGTTTTTTCTTCAAGATGCATTTTTATTCCTCCAGTGTATGTGTTTCTATAATTTTGTTTTTGTATTCTTCTTCAAGACTGCATGAATTTTCATTGCTGTATTCATAGAAGTGTGAAAATCCGGCAGTTTCAGATTTTTTCTTTCTGAAAATCATTATATAAACTCCCAGAGATATAAGACCAATGACTGAAATTACCGCACCGGCTTTAAGTCCCGGAGTTTCATATCTGAATTCAATTTTATTGTTCCCCTCGTCAGCCTTTACAGCCATAAATCCGTAGCTGACTTTCTCGATATCAGCGGGTTTGCCGTTTACATAGGCAGTCCAGCCGTCATCATACGGAACGCTGAAAAATACGAGCTTTGATTTATCCAGAGTTATATCAGCACTGAATCCTTCTGAATCATATCTGAAATTGGAGCAGGTTTCTTTTTGTCTTTCAACACAGTCTTCAATGTAGGTTGAATCATTAAGACCGATTGATCTGTCAGCAGGCATTTTTGTGATTATATCCGAATATTTTTCAGCCTGTTTGTCGCTCAGTATAAGTGCCCTGAGAAGAACACGTTCACGGGTTTGTTCCGAATATCCTTCAGTTGTTTTTTCAGTGACATAATTATCATAGGTAAATCCCATAGGGAGATAGTATTTGTTTTCATAAACATAAAATCCGTTTTGCGTATCCTTGTATTCAAATCCCGGAAGATCGCATATATAAGTGTATGTGTCTTCCTTATCAGAATAAACTTTATCAAAGAAATATTTTACAGAGAAAAGTCCTCTTATAGTATTTTTTTCAAGCGGTGCTCTTGAAGCAACATCTCTTGTAACACCAATTTCCGGATAAAACTGCATTATACTTCCCGGAACTATGCTCTGAAATGCTCTCATTGATGAATATCCCCAGAACATAGGGTAGTTGTCGAAGTTTTCTGAGATATCAATACGGTAAAACTGTTCTTTCGGGTCATCAAGTGTAAGATTTTCATTTCCGTAGATACCGTTGTTTATATATGTTGCAGGGTATGAGCCGAGAGTTACTCCGAAATAAACAACAGATGATGTACACGCTATACAGGCTGTTACAGTTGATACGAGTGCAGCTGTCATGAAACTTCTTCCTTTCCGGCGGAGTCGGTCAATAAAGTAAAGGAGAAGAAGTCCTGCAATTGAAATAATCAGAACGACTGCAAAGTATGCCGGATAGTTTGCAAATTCAAACCATGCAATATCACCGTCAGTTGTTTTTTTAGGCAGAATTGCAATGACAGCCATAGCCGCCATAACTCCGCCGCAGATGGCAATTCCGCTTCTGAATCTGATACTTCTGTCATCAAGAGCCTGAGCTGTCATCATAGCCATTATCAGTATCGGCATATAGAACCATCTTGCATAATACGAACTGTTGAATGTATAGAATGCGCTGTTAAGGATTGGTATAAAAGCACATATCATGCATATGATAATAAGTTTTACAGACCAGTGTTTTCTTTTTGCCTTTGCAAATGCAATAACGCCGGCCATAGAGAACATAGGAAGATAACCGCCGATAGATGACCACTTTGCACCGTCAGAGCTGAACAGATTCGGGCGTGCAGGAACATCAGGAATCATGAAGAAACTCTGAATAATTCTCACAAGACGTGTTCTGTCACTGTATGTGACAAGGTCAAGACCGTAAAGACGTTCGTTTATTCTGTAGTTTCCCAGAATTGCCAGTGCTGAAGGAAGAAGCAGTACCATAGCTATCATAACTCCGATAATAGCTTCTACGGCGACACTGAAAAACTTTTTCCATGTTATATTGAATCCAGGGGATTTAAGTCTTACAAGAATATAAAGTATAATGAAAACAGCCTGTCCGGTAAAGAAGAAGTAGTTTATAAGCCCCATAAGTGCAACAGATGCTGCAAATACTCCACGACGGTTGTTATTGATTCTTTCTTCAAGAGCTATCAGCATGAGCGGGAAAAATGCCGTAACGTCCTGAAAGTGGTTGAAGAAAATATTGAACATCTGGAAACCGGAGAATGCATAGAGAAGTCCTCCGATTATGGCGG
>USJI01000115.1 GCA_900554975.1 uncultured Ruminococcus sp.
ATCTTATGCTGAAGTTTTTAATACATTTCTTGCAAACGAGGACAGAGAGCGAAAAAGACAGCTTTGTCATATTGAGTATGGCTTTTATTAATGAAAGAGTACCTAAAGAACAAAAGAAGGAATTTGCAATTCCTAATTATAGAACCATAACCCCATCATTTTGGACTATTGATAAAGAAAAAAATATCATATTGTTTGATTATTGGACTAACATTGATAAGCCAAATGAAGAATATTTTGCACTCGTTATAAACAGTAGCATTATAAAGGTGAAATTATGGCGTGAGACTGAGCATCCTAACATTGTACGGTGGAGTGGAATAAGTGTCGATATTCCTTCTTCATGTAAACTTGACAAAAGTACAATACTTGAAATTTTGCGTGAAGCAATGAAAACATATGGAATGTCTGGATTTCAATTTTATGATGAAGGACCGATTGAAACAATTATTGAGTTTTAGAAAGGAAATTTTATGATTAGTGAAGGAAAGAGTAATTCGGATGTGATAGATGAATTATTAGATATGATGTCTAAAGGTGAAAAAATAACACTAAATGACATTGATGAAATTATATCTACACGATCGATAGTTGATACAAAAGCAGCTTTTCAGTGGTTTCTGCGTATAAAGTTGTTACAGCAGATGAAGCAATATCAAGATTTGTAAGAGGATTTTCACTGCATCTGAGATCAGTAAGTTTCGTGTTTTTGCTTATGTCCAGACTGGTCAGCTGATTATTGATACAAACCATTTCTGTAAGGGCTGTATTACTGCTCAGATCAAGTGATTTCAGCTGATTACCATTACAATAAACAGTTTCCAGTGCTGTACAGTTATTCAGATTCAATGAAACCAGATTATTGAATATGCAATTAAGATATTTGAGTGCTGTATTTTTACTCAGGTCAAGTTCTGTAAGCTTGTTAATTCCACAAGAAAGCTCTGTAAGTCCTATATTTTTACTCATATCAAGTGTTGTAATCTGATTATAATCGCAGGAAAGATCTGTGAGCTTTGTATTTTGGCTTAAATCAAGTGTCGTCAGCTTATTATTGCTACATATCAATTTTGTCAGGTTTGTGTTTTTACTTAAGTCAAGTGATTCAATAGAATTATAATAGCAGCTTAATACACTAAGCTTTGTATTTTTACTTACATCAATTGAGGTCAGGGAATTGCCGTCGCATTCCAGCTCAGTGAGTTCTGTGTTTTTACTTAAATCCATTGATTTCAGATAGTTATTATTGCAATATAGATTTGTAAGTGCCGTAAAATACTCTATTCCCTTCAAATCATAAATATAATTTTCTGTATCAGGTTCCAAATCTCCTGGATTAGTTGGTTCATCACCCGGAATGTAAATATCTGATGGATTCACATCACCATCTGAAAGATCAATACCCGATGAATTAGAAACATCAATTGTTGTTACTTTAGCAATTTCATCCGGAGCAAGCGATCCGTCCTCACTTGTATCAAATGTCTTTACATAATTCCTGAAATTTTCGTCCGGAAAATTGCTGTCATTGATAACAACAGACCCATTTGTATTTGCCGTCGATGCATCATCTGCATAAACCGAAATACTTCCCAGCATTACAGCGGACATGATTCCGCATAATGCACTTTTAAAAAACTTCTTTGTGTTCATAGCAGTTACCTCCGCAAATAAAATTTTGTATTTATATTATAGCATATTTTTAAGAAAAAAACCAGGATATGGTACGAGTGGTATGATTTTTGGGCATGAAATGTAAAATTACAAATATTTTAGGTAGAAAATGGTAATAAATTAAGTGCATCTGTATTATTTATTGAATTCTGCCATTTTTACAATATAAAATAAGACGAGCATTAAGCCCGCCTTATTTTCATTTTATCAGTTGTTTTTATGATTTTTCGCAAGGAATCTTGCAATTGCAGCCGCATCTCTTACATCAACTTTTCCGTCACCGTTGAAGTCTGCTATCATTGGAAGTTCATCTCCCTGTCCCTTTGCAAGCATTCTTGCAATGTATGCACAGTCACGGACATCAACCTTTCCATCAAGGTTTGCGTCTCCTACCAGAGCATCAGATATTGTAAAAAACATATCATATTTATTGTTTATAACATTGTTTTCATCTTTCACATTGTCAATGACTTTTTCAATTTTTAATTCTTCTCCTGCAAGAACATTATAAGAATACTGATAACCTGAAATTTCTTCAGCAGTTATCTCTTCTGTATCATATACATAAAATTGTTCTGAAAGATTCTGCAAATAATCAGAGCCTTTATATTTAGGAACGCCTACTGATATTTTGTATACTGCTTCATTATCTCCCTCAAGCTTAAAATCAAGCACCTTATCCTGCTCATCAGCTGGTATAACACAATCATAATAATGATAAGCCGGAGCGTCAGGTGTTTCACAGTCTATTTTAATATGCACATCTCTGTCAATTTCAGATGTTACTGTAACTGTTCCGCACATATTTCCATGCAGTGTAATATTTTCATTAAGTTCAGCCGTTTTAGCGTTAACAGCAAATGTACTGCATACTGCTGACAAACATACAACAGATAAAATTCCGGATAATATTTTTTTCATTTATTTTATCTCCTTTTTATTTTTCATAGAATCTTTTTTACACCCGGCAGCATTTTCAAAAGTTTTATTATAATATAACTTGCCGCTGCAGTCAGTATTGCAAGAAGAAATACGGTTACAGTACCGCCATGACTGTACGGATCAAAACCTGCCCATGCAATTACAGATTTCAGAATTGCAAGATGAATCAGATACATACCAAAAGAACAGCTGTCTATCTCCATGAGTATTTTATGAAGTACTTTTGGAAGATTTCCGTTACAATCTGATATAAGTCCAAATAATCCGAATGACTGTAAAACTATCAGCGGAAATGAATACAGCTTCAGCTGCGAATCAAGCTTTTCAATATGCTGGTTCTGAGCAATGACTGAAAGAACAGCAATTAACACAGTACTGACTGCAAAGACCGATATCCACAATCCTGAACGTCTGGTTATATAGCCTTTTGAAATAATGTATCCCCCAAAGAGGTACAAAGGATAGACTGTATATGTACATATGTAAAAAGCCACATCAGTTCCCGATATATTTTCTATAAGCGGAATTGCTGAAAGAAATACAAAATATACTGTCAAAAGATATAAGCTGTCGTTTTTACCAAGCTTTTCTGATACCATTCTTAAAAATGGCAGCATGATATATACAGCAATCATAAGATACAGATACCACATATGGCTCCAGCTGCCATTAGTCAGAACGTTTTTCAGCCCGTCTTTCAGGACTGAAAAGGACAGGCTGTTTCCGGCAAAAAGAGTATCGTATACTTCAAACAAAACTGAGAAAACAAGCAGTGCAATTACCACACGAAAAACATATTTTGCAAAGATTTTCTTATATGTAAGTTTCCTTTCAGGGTCAAGCAAAAGCTTTCCGCTTACCATTACAAAACATGGAACTGCCCACATCATAAGGTTTCGTATTGTAACTGCGGCAGTCATCTCCGAACCGCTGATAGTGCCTGATGCAAAAGCATATCCGCTTGAGGCATGAAACGCATGAAGAATAATTACTGCTATACAGGCTATGGCTCTCAGATATGATAAAGAGTTTATTCTGTTCATTTATAGCTTACCAGATTTGCGGTGCATCAAGGCATCCTGCGTCAGGATCGCCTTCAGCGGGTGCTTCTTCCTGTACATCATTCTGTTCTTCGGCAGGTGCTTCATCAGCATAATCGTTGTCGTATTCTTCATTATCATAATTATATTCTTCGTACTGATTATCTCCGTTGTCTTCTGCATAATCATCAGCAGCACTTTCAGCTTCTGTAACCTTTTCCTTTGTTGTTGCGGCAGTTGTTACTGTAGCTTTTTTTGTTGCTTCTGTTGGCGGTTCAGTCTTAGCCTCAGTTGTTTCTGATGCGGCTGTTGTTTCCTGCTGTGATGATGAATCAGCACTTCCGCATCCGCATAAAACCATTCCTAATGCAGCAATTACCATTGAGATTATAAGCATTCTTTTAATTTTTTTCATTTTTCCTTCTCCTTAATCATTCATTATTTTACCGTAATTATATACCCATGTACCCGGCTCTCCATACCGGAACATATAACCGTTATATGAAACTCCGCTTTGTTTATACTGCCAGCATGCTTCAGTATCAAAAGCATACCTGATGCCGTCTATTACTATTTCCACCCACGAATGAGGGCCGGCACCGCCTCCTATAAGCGGAACAGTACCTGAAATATGATATGCTTCATAACCGAGTTCACACGCCAGTTCATAAAATGTTGCGGCATATACATAGCAATTTCCCTTTTTGTTTTTGAACCCGAAATCAGCATACCATTTACTGCTGACTGTATCAGATGCATACATATCAGAATGAGTTTTGTGACTGTAATATGTAAGCGTATTTACGCACCAGTCAAAAGCACTGCGAAGATCACGGCCGCATTCATCAAGAACCTGATCCGCAAGCGGATATTTTATTTTAACTGCAATTCCGTTTTTGTCTATACGATATCCGTCTACTTTGGTGTTCGTATAAAGAACACCTTCACCGCTGAAATAATATGACTTTCCTGAGATTTCATGATAGCCTGTCTGCATTATCCCGTCTTTGCTGAAATAGTACTTCTTCTTGTCAATGGTCTGCCAGCCCGTCTGCATTATTCCGTCTTTATTGAAATAATAGCTTTTCTTGTCAATTGTCTGCAAACCTGTCTGCATTATTCCGTCTTTATTGAAATAATAGCTTTTCTTGTCAATTGTCTGCAAACCTGTCTGCATTATTCCGTCTTTATTGAAATAATAGCTTTTCTTGTCAATTGTCTGCA
>USJI01000116.1 GCA_900554975.1 uncultured Ruminococcus sp.
CCGGAGCAATATTTCCGGTATAATATTCTGCCGTATTTTCAACACCAAGTCTTTCAAATGTTGAATCTGCAACCGCAAGATGAACTATAACACCAGCCAATCAAAATCCCTCCTGAATGCAAAAAGGACGGGGCTTATTTTGCTCCGTCCCTCATTATAACTGCTTTAAATGTTTTTAAAATAATTTTTATATCTGTCAGAACTGAACGTTCCTTTATGTACTGGATATCCATATCCATCCATTCATCAAATCCGACATTGCTTCTTCCGGAACACTGCCAGTAGCAGGTAAGTCCGCCTTTAACACATAATCTCTGTTTCTGATAAACAGTATACTGTTCAACCTCACTCGGAAGCGGCGGTCTCGGACCGACAACGCTCATTGAACCCGTCAGAATATTAAACAGCTGTGGCAATTCATCAAGCGATGTTCTTCTTATGAAATCCCCGACTTTTGTAACTCTCGGATCATGTTCCATTTTAAATGCAGGCCCGTCAACTTCATTCAGTTCTTTCAGTGCAGCAAGTTTTTCTTCTGCATCCACACACATTGAACGGAATTTAATCATCTTGAATTCTCTGCCGTTTTTAGTAAGTCTAGTCTGGACAAAAAACGGATTGTGGAAATCCTGAAAAAATACTGCAAGTCCAACAGCAATCATAACCGGACTTAAAACAACAATTGCACAGAATGAACTAACGATATCAAATATTCTCTTAAAGAAATTATATATACGCTTGGGACGAACACTCAGCTTGTCCAGATAAATCGTTGAACCGGGTTTATAAACGGATTCTCTCTCTTTTACTGCCAGATTAACTCTCATACTCTATAACATCTCACTCTCTAACCAAGAACGCACCAGAATAACTGTGCGATTAAGAAACTAATTTATAACTTTTTTATATCTTTCTACTTAATTATATATGCTTATTTTAGGATTGTCAACCCGATTAGTTCCCTAAATCTGGCATTATCTCTATTTTTCAGCAATTTAAACAATAAGAAATAATTTGGATTTAAACCTATGGTTGATATTTTTGTGTTATTTACCATTAAATACCTGTATAAACATAATATAGAAAATAAAAAGACCTTTCCGAAAAGAAAGGTCTTAATCAGATTATCACTCAGCCGATAGAAACTACTTTGTAGTCCTTGTCTTCAACTGTTTTTGTCAGAATTTCATCGCTTATGTCAGCATTAAGCTTTAATACAGCTGTTCCTTTTTCATGACTTACTGTTGCTTCATCAACTTCCGGCAAAGTTTCCAGACACTTTTTTACAGTTGCTTCACAGTGTCCGCACATCATACCTTCAATTTTGATTGTTTTTTCCATTTGACTTTCCTCCGTTGTTATATTAATATCTGTATTCTTTAATCCTCCGGACTTTCTGTCCCTTGAAGAATTATAAAGCGAAAAGAAGTTTAATCTGAGTGCATTTGTAACCACACAGAAACTTGAAAGACTCATCGCCGCCGCACCGAACATAGGATTCAGTTTCCAGCCAAATATCGGATACATCAGCCCTGCGGCAAGCGAGATTCCAATAACATTATAAATAAATGCCCAGAAAAGATTTTCATGTATATTCCTGAGTGCCGCACGACTCAGCCTTATTGCCGCCGGAACGTCGGTAAGTCTGCTTTTCATAAGAACAACATCAGCAGAATCTATTGCGATATCCGTTCCTGCACCAATTGCTATACCTGTATCTGCTCTTGTGAGTGCCGGAGCGTCATTTATTCCGTCACCAACCATTGCTGTCCTGCCCTTTTCATGGAGTTTGCGGATAACACTTTCCTTACCGTCCGGAAGAACTCCTGCTATTATTTCATCTGCACCAACCTGTTCTCCGATAGCTTTTGCAGTGCGTTTGTTGTCACCTGTCAGCATAACAACATGGATTCCCATATTTTTCAGTTCTGCAACTGCCTGACGGCTTTCAGGTTTGATGACATCGGCAACAGCGATAATGCCGAGTATCTGACCACTTCTGCTGAAAAACAACGGTGTTTTTCCCTGTTCAGAAAGCGTTTCAGCACTTTTTTCCATAGATTCAGGCAAGCCTGTTTTTTCTTTTATAAACTTCAGATTGCCTCCGGCAAGTTCTTCCCCTTCATATACTGCTGTAAGACCATTTCCCGGAACCGCCCTGAATTCTGACACATCAGCAATTTTTGTGCCTTTTTCAGAAGCCATGTCCATAACCGCTCTTGCAAGAGGATGTTCACTGTTCTTTTCAAGAGATGCCGCATAGCAAAGCAATTCATCCTCAGAAACATTTTCAGCAGTTATTATATCTGTAACCTTCGGCTCTCCGGCAGTTATAGTTCCTGTTTTGTCAAGAGCAATTATCTGCGTTTTTCCTGCCTGCTCGAGCGATGCCGCTGTTTTAAACATTATACCATGCTTTGCACCCACACCGTTCCCGACCATTATTGCAACAGGCGTTGCAAGTCCGAGTGCACAGGGACAGCTTATAACCAGAACGGAAATTCCTCTTGCAAGTGCAAAGCCGACTGTCTGTCCGCACAAAAGCCATGCAGCAATAGTAACCACAGCAATGGAAATTACAGCAGGAACAAATATTCCTGAAACCTTATCTGCAATTTTAGCAATAGGTGCTTTCGTTGCCGCCGCATCACTTACCATTTTGATTATCTGCGAAAGTGTTGTATCTTCGCCGACTCTTGTAGCCCTGCATTTCAGATAACCCGACTGGTTTATCGTTGCGGCGGAAACACTGTCGCCCTCAGCCTTATCAACAGGAATACTCTCACCTGTAAGTGCAGATTCATTTACAGCACTGCTTCCCTCTGTGACTATTCCGTCAACAGGTATGCTTTCCCCCGGTTTTACAGCAAAAATATCCCCTGCCCTTACCTGTTCAATACCGACCTGCATTTCCTTTCCGTTGCGGATAACATTTGCCGTTTTCGGAGAAAGATTCATAAGGCTTTTCAACGCATTGGTTGTCTTGCCCTTTGAGTAAGCTTCAAGCATCTTTCCAAGGGTGATAAGCGTCAGTATCATTGCGGCGGATTCAAAATAGAATTCGTGCATATACTTCATAACAGCAGCAGCATTTGCCTTAACCATTGCATCAGACATTGCAAACAGTGCATAAACGCTGTAAACAAAGGATGCACCTGAGCCAAGTGCCACAAGAGTATCCATATTAGGCGACCTATGGATAAGTCCTTTAAAACCGTTTACGAAAAACTTCTGATTTATTACCATAATAAATCCGGTCAGAATCAGCTGTATAAGCCCCATAGCAATATGATTTCCATTCAGAAATGACGGCAAAGGCCAGTTCCACATCATATGCCCCATGGAAATGTACATCAGCGGAACAAGAAGTATCAGTGATGCTGTAAAACGTTTTTTCATGACAGGAGTTTCTCTGTCTTTTAAAGCATCATCATAATTTCCTGCATTGCTATTACTGTTTTCTATAATACCCTTAACAGAAGCTCCATATCCTGCCTTTTCAACAGCTTCTATTATCTTGTCAGGCGATGCTGTTCCCTCAACACCCATTGAATTTGTCAGCAGACTTACGGAACATGCTGTAACTCCGGGAACTTTTGAAACTGCCTTTTCAACTCTGCTGCTGCAAGCGGCACAGCTCATTCCCGTAACTGTATATTGTTCCATTAAAACCACCTCTTATTTCATAAGCTTTTGTAATAGTATAACCAGTTCGTCGATAATTTCATCATTTCCCTGACGAATATTTTCAGCAACGCAGGTTCTTATATGATTTCCCAGCAGAACCTTATTAAAACTGTTCAGTGCTGCATTTACTGCGGCAACCTGCATCAGTATATCTGTACAGTAAGCGTCCTTTTCAAGCATTCCCTGAATTCCTCTTATCTGTCCTTCAATACGTTTCAAACGGTTCATAAGGTCTTTATATTCCTTCTGCGAACGCTCCTTGGTTTTATGACAGCATTCACAGCATTGTTTTTCTTCCATTTCCTTCACTTCCTTTGCATTATAATACCCATTGGGGGTATCTCTGGATATATTATATACCCATCGGGGGTATTTGTCAAGTACAAAAAAATGCACCGCATAAGCGATGCATTTTTATATTCAGTAATTACTGCTGATTTTCAGTGTTTGTTTCATCAGCTGTTGTTTCAACAACCTGCGGCTGAACAACAGGTTCTGCCGGAGCAGCTGGTGCAGGTGCGGCAGGTTTCTGATAGCTTTCAAGATTACAGCCACAGCCCTGACAGAATTTCTGGTTTGGTGTTACCTTGTTTCCGCACTTAGGGCACTTTGAAGTAGCTTCAATTGCAGAAAGTTCCTCATTAAGTCTTGCAATTTCGCTCTTTGCTGTATTTATTCCTGCAAACTGGTCTTCATATCCCGCCGGTGCAGAAGCATTTTCCTCAAAAAATTTCTTTCCGATAACTGCGTAAAGATTGCTTATCTTGCCCTCTTCTGTTCTGATGGCTCTGTTAAGCTTTGACTTTTCGCTCATTTCCTTTGCACCCTTGGAAACATCATTAGCGGCATCTGTTACAGCTGAAACAGCTTCACTTGCAACACCTTTTACCTTATCAAAAAAACCCATAATAGTTTTCCTCCTGTAATAATTTTCAATAGTTTATTTCAACCATGGCCAAACGTAACGACTGTTTCAGTCCTTATGGCACAATGCTTTAATACCTAGAATTATAAATACAGCTGTTTTCACGATTGAAATGGCACTTATCAGAATATCATCAAAATTTATCGGTATTTGAATAAAAGTGTCATAGATATTTCCGATAATGCTGAGTATTTCATTTACCGAGCCCACAACTGTTTCAATCCCCGAAAACAAAAGCATAA
>USJI01000117.1 GCA_900554975.1 uncultured Ruminococcus sp.
CAGGCGAAATAGCACAGGCCGGATTTGAATATATAATCAGCACAAATGTTGAATATCCTGCATTCAGTGAAAAGGCTCTTGAATCCCTCGGTTCATATGTTACCGACAGCAACCGCTATCTTGATTTAATAGATGCTATAAACACCATGACCAAAACCGCACGAAACAAAGACAGCAATATGTGGATAGAAATTCCGGCATATGAAATGCTGACAGGAAGCTGTGAAGTGTTCCAGCCTATACTTTTGAATACGCAGAAATATGTTCTGAATATTGACCTGAGCAAATTCACTTCTACTGTTGAATGTAATGGCAAAAAAATCAATTTTTCATCTATGAGTGCCGCAGAAAAAATAAAAGCAATATGCGAAGAAACGGAAACCAAAATTTACAAGACATCGTTTATTCCTGAAATTTCGTCACTTTCACTGACGAGTTCCCAGAAAGCAGAAATTTACAGCACGTTCAGCGAACTCGGATACGACTCATACATTTTAAGATAAACTTTATACTCGTCTGTCAAAAAATACATTTGCAGACGGGTATTTTGATTTTTTTGAAAAAATTCTGTTAAAAATTCCAAATATCATTGCATTTACAGTAAAAATGTGATAAAATAAACTCCTGTAAACTAAAATAAATTATCCGAAAGGCCGTGATGTTAGGGTTGGAAAAAAAGTTGGCATTGTATGGTTTTAATAATCTCACAAAAACATTAAGTTTTAATATTTATGATGTCTGCTATGCCAAAAGTAAGCGTGAACAGATGGATTATATCAGATATATAGATGAGCAGTATAATTCAGAACGTCTGACAAAGATTCTTTGCGATGTAACAAAGATGATCGGTGCTACAATACTCAATATATCCAAGCAGGATTATGAACCACAGGGAGCATCTGTCAACATTCTTATTGCAGAAGGTCATGTTCCTGAAAAAATAGACAAGTCATGCAATCAGGGGCTTGGTTTCGGACAGAATGAAACTATTCATGCACACCTCGACAAAAGCCATGTAACTGTCCATACATTTCCGGAATCGCATCCTGAAAATACAGTATGTACATTCCGTGTTGATATTGACGTGGCAACCTGCGGCGAGATATCTCCGCTTAATACCCTTGACTATCTTATAAGCAGCTTTGATTCTGACATTATTACAATAGACTATCGTGTAAGAGGATTCACCCGTGATATGTGCGGAAAGAAATATTTTATTGACCACAATATCACTTCCATTCAGGACTATATTGATGACAGAACCCTTAATAAATACGATGCAATAGATGTAAATGTATATCAGTCCAATATTTTTCACACAAAAATGCTGATAAAGGAAATCCAGCTTCAGAATTATCTTTTCAATACTGATGTCTACGAACTCCACCCAAAGGAAAGACTTGATATAACAAACAGTTTAAGACGTGAAATGATAGAAATATTCAGCGGCATGAACATTTACTGACAGGAGGCACAGAACTTATGAAATTTGCTCAGAGCAAAGCCCCTGTTCTTGAGGCTATGAAAGAACATCTTTTAAACCGGGTTGTTCCGTTTGATGTTCCGGGACATAAAGGCGGACGTGGAAATACAGAGCTTACCGACTTTTTAGGCAAATCATGCCTTAAAGCTGATGTAAATTCCATGAAACCGCTTGATAATCTGTGTCACCCTGTTTCCGTTATACGGGAAGCACAGGAACTTGCGGCAGAAGCTTTCGGTGCTGAACACGCTTTTTTTATAGTAAACGGCACGACCGGCTCTGTCCAGACCATGATAATGACAGCCTGTAAGGCAGGCGAAAAAATAATTATGCCGAGGAATGTCCACAGAAGTGCCATAAACGCTCTTGTTGTAAATGGTGCGGTTCCAGTGTATGTTAATCCGGGAACAAATAAGGAACTCGGTATTCCGCTCGGAATGTCCGTTGAAAATGTAAAACAGGCTATCGAAGCAAATCCTGATGCAAAGGCTGTTCTTATAAACAACCCGACATATTACGGTGTCTGTTCCGACCTTAAAGCCATAGTTGAACTTGCACATGAACATAATATGCTGGCGCTTGTTGATGAGGCTCACGGAACACATTTTTATTTCGGTGAAGATATGCCAATATCTGCCATGGCTGCCGGAGCGGATATGGCAGCTGTAAGTATGCATAAAACAGGCGGCTCGCTTACGCAAAGTTCAATACTTCTCTGCGGACCGCATATAAACGGCGACTATGTGCGTCAGGTTATAAACCTCACACAGACAACAAGCGGTTCGTATCTGCTGATATCATCACTTGATATAGCGCGAAAAAATCTTGCACTTAACGGCAGAGAGATTTTCAGAAAGACAGTACAGTTTGCTGAATATGCAAGAAATGAGATAAATAAGCTCGGCGGATACTACGCATTCGGAAAAGAGCTCTGCGACAACGATGCATTTTATGATTTTGATAAAACAAAGCTGTCTGTCCATACCCGTGATATCGGACTTGCAGGAATAGAGGTCTATGACATTCTTCGTGACGATTACGGAATACAGATTGAATTCGGCGATATAGGAAATATTCTCGCCATTATATCTGCGGGTGATCGTGCACTGGAAATTGAACGTCTTATATCTTCGCTTTCTGAAATAAAACGTCTTTATTCAAGGGATAAAAGCGGAATGTTTGACCATGAATATATAAACCCTGAAGTTATAACTGCCCCGCAGAAAGCGTTTTACAGCAAAAAACGTTCCGTTCCGATAAATGAAAGCAGTGGAATGGTCTGCGGTGAATTTGTCATGTGTTATCCACCGGGAATACCGATACTTGCACCAGGTGAAAAAATCACAGATGAAATAATAAACTACATTAATTACGCCAAGGAAAAAGGCTGTTTTATGACGGGCACACAGGATATGAACATAGAAAATATCAATATAGTTGAGGAATAGGAGCGAAACATGGAATTATGGTACACTGAAAATCATACTGACAATGTGAAGTTTTCGATAAGGGTCGATAAACACCTCCGAAGTGCTGAAAGTGAATTTCAGAGGATTGATATTTTTGAATCCCAGGAATTCGGACGCATATTAACTCTTGATGGCTATCTTATGGTTACTGAAAAGGACGAGTATATTTACCATGAAATGATAACGCATGTTCCTATGGCTGTAAATCCTGACATCCAAAATGTTCTTGTAATAGGTGCAGGCGACGGCGGAACTGTAAGAGAACTTACAAGATACAATCATGTAAAAAACATAGACATGGTTGAGATTGATGAAATGGTTGTTGAAATATGCAGAGAGTATCTGCCTCAGACAGCCTGCCGCCTTACAGACCCGAGAGTTCACATATATTTTCAGGACGGACTAAGATTTGTAAGAAACAAGGAAAATGAATATGACCTTATTATCGTTGATTCAACTGATCCTTTTGGTGTCGGCGAAGGTCTTTTCACAAAAGAATTCTATGGCAACTGCTATAAAGCTCTCAAAGATGACGGTATTTTAGTAAACCAGCATGAAAGTACCTTTTATACGTCCTATGCAAATTCAATGAAAAGAGCACACAGCAGAATAAAGTCCACCTTCCCTGTTGCACTTGTTTATCAGGCACACATTCCTACATACCCTTCAGGGCACTGGCTTTTCGGATTTGCATCAAAGAAATTCGACCCGAGAGCTGACCTTAAAGCCGACTGGTGGAACAGTCTTGGAATAAAAACAAAATACTATAATACAATACTTCATACCGGCTGTTTTGCAATACCGAACAATGTAAGGGATCAGCTGAGAGAATCAGGAGAACACAGATAAAAATGGAAAAAAATATACACACATTTATAGGCTGCGACAATGAATATGATGAAAGCAAAATTGTCATTTTCGGAGCACCTTTTGACAGTACCACTTCATACAGACCCGGCACAAGATTTGCAAGTTCTGCTATGAGAAATGAAAGCTTCGGCATAGAAACATACAGTCCTTATCAGGACAAGGATCTGACAGATATAAAAGTTTTTGACGGCGGGGATCTGGAACTTTGTTTCGGAAGTCCTGAATCCGCTTTAAATGATATTGAAAACTTTTCAGCACAGATACTCAGTGACGGCAAAATGCCGCTTATGATAGGCGGCGAACATCTTGTGACTCTCGGTTCTGTAAGAGCCGCTGCAAAAAAATACCCTGACCTTTGCATAATCCACTTTGATGCTCATGCTGACCTGCGTGACAACTATCTTGGTCAGAAACTTTCACATGCCTGTGTCATGAGAAGATGTCATGAACTTGTAGGTGACGGAAACATTTTTCAGTTTGGAATAAGAAGTGGTGACAGAGAAGAATTTCTCTGGGGACGTGAACACGTTATCACCAATAAATTTAATTTCAGAGGACTGGAAAAGCTGCATGAAATCATAAAAAACAGACCCGTCTATTTCACGATTGACCTTGACGTTCTTGACCCGTCATGCTTTCCCGGAACAGGAACACCTGAAGCCGGCGGCGTAACATTTACAGAACTCATGCTTGCAGTACAGACAGTTTCAACTATGAATACAGTTGCAATAGATGTAAATGAACTTTCCCCTGCTCTTGACCAGAGCGGTGCATCCACAGCACTTGCCTGCAAGCTTTTAAGAGAAATACTGCTTTACTTCTACAAGGAGAACTAATATGGGAATTTTTGATATTTTTAAAAAGAATGACGAAAATGATAATGCTGCTGAAACAGAAAATTCCGGCAATGAAAATTCTTCATCTGTACAGTCCGAATTCGGAATAAACGAAGTTCAGATACTAAATAAGATTTTCCAGGAAGTCTATGATGAAACTTCTGTC
>USJI01000118.1 GCA_900554975.1 uncultured Ruminococcus sp.
CTGATTTAGTTTCTCAGAATTATCAATAACGCCTTGCTTTAGTTTAAGAAGTTCAACCTTTTCATCTGCAAGCTGATGCTCATATTCTTCCCTTTTTGCCTCATCTTTTTTCTGTTGCTGAATCTTTCTTTCTTCTTCCCTCTGGCGTTCCTTTTCATTTACTTCACGGACAGTTTCCAAAATCCCCTGTGTTTTATTCTGATTATCCTTTTCCTGCATTATATCTCCTTAAATATAATAAGGGGATACACCTGATGTGTTATCCCCCATTATTTTATTCTTCTGTATTTTCGCTCTCGTCGCCTCTGCGGTTATCCTGTGCAATAGGACGCATTGTCGGGAACAACAGAACATCTCTGATAGATGAACTGTCAGTAAGCAGCATAACAAGACGGTCAAGTCCCAATCCAAGTCCTCCTGTAGGCGGCATACCATATTCAAGTGCTGTTACGAAGTCCTCATCAACCTCGGCATTTGCACCCTGTGCCCTCTTAGCTTCAACCTGTTTTACAAAACGTTCCTTCTGGTCAACAGGATCATTAAGCTCAGAGAATGCGTTACCCATTTCTCTTGCATAAACAAAGTATTCAAATCTCTCTGTAAATGCCGGATCAGACGGTTTTCTCTTTGCAAGCGGTGAATTCTCAACCGGATAATCATAAATAATAGTTGGCTGAATCAGCTTATCTTCAACAAATTCCTCAAAGAATGCAATAAGAACATGACCCTTTGTAGCATTTTCGCCTTCTTCAACTTCAACGCCCTTTTCCTTGGCACAAGCTCTTGCTTCCTCATCAGTTGCCCAGTCGTTATAATCAACACCGGCATACTTCTTGACAGCTTCAACCATTGTAAGCTTTTCCCAAGGAGCTTTAAGGTTTATTTTCTCTCCCTGATAGTCAATAGTAGTATCACCGCAGATTTTAAGAGCAAGTGTTTCGTACATATTTTCAATAAGTTCCATCATACCCTTATAATCTGTATAAGCCTGATACATTTCAATTGATGTAAATTCCGGATTATGTGAAGTATCCATACCCTCATTTCTGAAAATACGACCTACTTCGTAAACCTTTTCAAATCCGCCGACAATAAGTCTTTTCAGATAAAGTTCTGTTTCAATTCTCAGATACATATCAATATCAAGAGCATTGTGATGAGTTTTGAAAGGTCTTGCAGCAGCACCGATTTCAAGTGTGTGCAGAACAGGCGTATCAACCTCGATATATCCGAGATTGTCAAGGTAATTTCTTATTTCACGAAGTATCATACTTCTCTTTACAAACGTATCCTTGACATCAGGATTAACAATAAGGTCAACATAACGCTGTCTGTAGCGTGTATCCTGATCCTTGAGTCCGTGCCACTTTTCAGGAAGCGGAAGAAGAGATTTTGAAAGGAGAGTTACCTTCTGGGCATGAACAGATATTTCACCTTTTCTTGTTCTGAAAACAAAGCCCTCGATACCGATAATATCACCGATATCCCACTTTTTAAACTCAGCAAACTCTTCCTTGCCAATATCGTTCATTCGTACATAGACCTGAATTCTGTCTGAACCGTCACGGACATCAATAAAGTTTGCTTTACCCATGTCACGCCAGCTCATTATACGTCCGGCAATTGTAACAGTTCTTTCCTTTATTTTGTCAAGTCCGGCAGCAATTTCTTCTTCATTGCCGTTTGCAGCTTCAATAATTGCTTTTTCTTCTGCTTCATATCCGGCTTTGAGTTCAGCGTTTTTACCTGTAACTTCAAACTTTGTTATTTCATAAGGATTAGCATTTTTTGCCTTGAGTTCATCAAGTTTTTCCAGACGAACCTTCTTCAGTATATTTATATCCTGTTGTGTAACTTCTTCTTCAGGAATATTATTATTCTTATTGTCGCTCATTTTTTCACATCCACCGTCCAGTTTATTTTGATATCTCTATAACTTCAAATCTGATTTCTCCGACAGGAGCTTCTACGATAAAAAAGTCACCGACCTTTTTCTTCATTGCAGCCTTGCCGATTGGAGATTCGTCAGAAATCTTGCCGCTGTCAGCATCTGCTTCAGTAGTACCAACTATCTGAAGTGTTTCAATTTTATCAGCATTATCTCTTTTTATCTTAATAATTGAACCTACACCGACTTCATCTACAGAAATCTCATCATCATCAACTACATCAGCATTAGAAATAGTTTCTTCAAGCTGAGCAATTGTAGCTTCGAGCATTGCCTGTTCGTTTTTGGCTTCATCATATTCAGCGTTTTCAGACAAGTCGCCAAAAGCTCTTGCTTCTTTAAGCTTCTGAGCAACCTCAGCTCTTCTGACTGTAACTAATCTTGTATACTCCTCCTGGAGTTTTTCAAAGCCGTGTCTGGACATTTGTTTTTTTGCCATAGCTATATCTCTCCTTGTTAGTTTTTCATTTAGCACTCTATCATATTATTATATATGATTTTGGCAGTTTTGTCAATGGATAATGAAAGTGAAATTAAAAAAGCGGATAGAAAAACTATCCGCTTTATTATATTCACAAATAATTATGAATCAGACACCATACTTAGTTGTTGAAACAGGAACGCCAACACCCATTGTAGATGTAACTGTGCAGGACTTGATATAAGTTCCCTTTGCAGCAGCAGGCTTAGCCTTTACAACTGCTTCCATAAGTGTAGAGAAGTTTTCATCAAGCTTGTCACTTCCGAATGAAGCCTTGCCGATCGGACAGTGAATGATATTTGTCTTGTCAAGACGATATTCAATCTTACCAGCCTTAGCTTCTGTTACAGCCTTGGCAACATCAGGTGTTACTGTACCTGCCTTAGGGTTAGGCATAAGACCACGAGGTCCGAGAACCTTACCAAGACGTCCAACAAGACCCATCATATCAGGAGAAGCAACAACAACGTCGAAGTCCATCCAGTTTTCCTTCATGATCTTGTCAACGAGATCCATACCGCCAACAAATTCAGCACCAGCTGCTTTTGCTGCTTCATACTTGTCTTCTTTACAGAATACGCAAACTCTTACGTTTTTACCTGTTCCGTTAGGAAGAACTACAGCACCTCTGACCTGCTGGTCAGCATGTCTTGAGTCAACGCCAAGACGGATGTGTGCTTCAATTGTTTCATCAAACTTAGCCTTTGCATTCTTGCAAACTAAATCAAGAGCTTCAGCAGAATCATACTGCTTTGAGCTGTCAACAGCTTTGGCGCTGTCCATATATTTCTTGCCGTGTTTCATTATAAATCCTCCATTTTAAGTGGTAATACCGGGCGGCTCAGACGCCTTTCCGGTTAGCGGAAATTTCCTCCCACCATTTTAGAAGACGTTAAAGTTTTCAAACTTTTTCGTCATTATTCAAAGTTATCAGTCAACTACTACAATACCCATAGAACGAGCTGTACCAGCAATCATGCTCATTGCTGCTTCGAGAGAACCTGCGTTAAGGTCAGGCATCTTCTGTTCAGCAATCTTCTGAACCTGTTCTTTAGTAATGTTAGCAACCTTTGTTTTATTAGGAACACCTGAAGCTGTTTCAATTCCGCAAGCCTTCTTGATAAGAACTGCTGCCGGTGGTGTCTTTGTAATGAATGAGAATGAACGGTCTGCGTAAACTGTGATAACAACAGGGATGATCATACCGATATCATTCTTTGTTCTTTCATTGAATTCTTTTGTAAATGCCATAATGTTAACACCGTGCTGACCTAATGCAGGACCAACCGGTGGAGCAGGTGTAGCTTTACCTGCCGGAATCTGAAGCTTAATATAGCCGACTACTTTCTGTGCCATGCTTTCCGCACCTCCATAATTGTGGTAACACCGAGATAATTTAAACGAAATTTTATCTCTCCCACTTTAAAACGCATGTTTTAATTTTAATCCTCAAGCTTTCTTATCTGATTAAGAGCAAGATTTGCCTGAGTATCACGACCGAACATTGAAACCAAAACGTCAACTGTTCCGTCTTCAAGATTAATTTTCTGGACTACACCGACAAAGCCGTCCATAGCTGTGCCGCTTACCTGAACCTGATCGCCGACCTCAACGTTCACCTGAACAGAATTAATCTCAACACCAAGTGCCTGGACTTCCTCTTCTGAAAGCGGTGTCGGTTCAGAACCAGGACCTACAAAACCTGTAACGCCTCTGGTGTTTCTTACAACATACCATGAATCATCGGTATAAACCATTTTCAGCAAAACATAACCCGGATAAGTCTTTCTTTCAACTTCCTTTGTCTTGCCGTCGGTAATTTCTGTTACCTTTTCTGTCGGAACCTTTACTTCAAGGATAAGATCGTGAAGATTTCTGTTTTCCACAACTTTTTCAATATTCTGTGCAACCTTATTTTCATATCCTGAATATGTGTGAACAACATACCATTTAGCTGCTTCTGACATTTAAAATCCTCCTTAAAATACGGTTCATTGATCAGCCAAGATTAAGTACAAAGCTGAAAAGTTTCAGCAAACCAAAATCAAGACCGCCCACAAATGCACTTGAAATAACCATAACGATCAAAACAACAAGTGTATTGTTAACAACCTTTTTCCTGGTAGGCCATACTACCTTTTTAAATTCGCTCTTGAGGTCTTTGAACCACTTTGCGATTTTGCCCTGTTTTTTCTTCTTGGCCTTGTCCGAGGTCTTCTTCTCTTTTGTCTTATCATCTTTTGACATAACAGGGACCTCCGTTACTTAGTTTCTCTGTGAAGAGTATGTTTCTTACAGAACTTGCAGAATTTGTTCATTTCAAGTCTGTCAGGGTCATTCTTCTTGTTTTTCTTCGTACAATAATTGCGCTGCTTGCATTCTGTACAAG
>USJI01000119.1 GCA_900554975.1 uncultured Ruminococcus sp.
AAAAATCTCCCTGTCACTGCGGCAGGGAGAATCTTTTTAATTTTAATCTTTGTAGACTGAATCAATACCGAGGAATTCCTCCAGCGAAAGACCGCTTTCATAAACTTCGGTAGCTTTTTCAACACCGAGGTAGCGGATATGCCATGGCTCATACTGATAGCCTGTTTCGGCTTCCTTTCCCTTTGGGAATCTTATAATGAAGCCGTATTTATGGGCATTTGCAGCAACCCAGTCACTTTCGGGAGTAAGTCCGAAGGAATCGTCAATACTGTTAAGGTCAAAGGCAAGTCCTGTCTGGTGGTCGGAATATCCGGGACGTGACGAATATGTATCTGCTGCTTCCTGACCGTCCTGTGCAACATAATTGTTGTAGATTCTTTCCTGGTCATAATATGAGCGGTAGCTTGATGAAATGTAGATGTCAAGTCCTTCCGCTGCGGCATCAGACTGCATCTGATAGAAGGCGTCGAGTGCCTCCTGATTTTCGCCCGGATCGTAATCAGCAGGGAGCGAGTAAGACTTGTTTGCGATTATGATTCCGTCAATGTAGGTGATTCCGTTTTCAACAACCACATCATGTCCGCTGTCTGAAGTGACAGTTACTTTCAGATTGATTGTGTTTCCGATGTCGCTGAGACTGAGTCTGGCAGTGATTTCACATGAGCCTTCGCTTACACCGGTTATTTCACCATTTTCATCGACAACTGCAACAGCTGTATTCGAGCTTGTCCAGCCTGTAAGGAGAGATGCGTCCCCATTTATTTCTGGAGTTTTCTTTTCACCGATTTTTAAAGTGAGTTCGCTGTCTTTAAAATCAACAGAATTACTTTCTGCGGAACTGCTCTGAGCGTCAGCCGGAATATCTCCCGAAGAATCGGATTCAATCTGCTGGCTTACCGAGGAACTCTCTCCGCCGCTTATGTCCTTCTGATCTCTTATTATAAAAAAGTACACTAAAAATGCCATAAGTGCAATAAGAATTACAGCAATGCATATAAGAAGAACAGCCTGTCGTCTTTTGTAAACATTCATATTTTTTTGTCCCATAATATATCTCCATTTAATTTTTTGCTTATCAGCAAACTAAATATAGCATAATAGATAAAATTTGTCAACCTATTTCTACATTTACTCCAAAAAAATATTCTTGCAAATTTTATAAAAATGAGGTATAATAATTAGAGGAATTAGTGAGGTTATACAAAAACATATCAGTACATGCGGAATATGTTTTGTACATGGAAAAATATTATGTGAGGAGAGTTGATAAAATGGGTATTAAAACTAAAATTTTATCTTTTGCAACATCATGTGCACTGATTTTCACAGCAACCTCCGGTATAAATATGTCAGTAATGTCAGCTGAAACAACAGCTACAAAGGACATTACAGATACTTATGACTGGGGAACGCTTGAAATCGGCGGCGGAGGTTTCGTTTCCGGTATCATTACCGGACAGAAGGAAATGTATCTGCGTACCGACGTTGGCGGTGCATATAAGTACAACTATGACAAGGGTGAATGGGAACAGCTTTTCGGCTTCCTTACCGATGCTGACAGAGGTCTTTTAAGCGTCAGCGGTATTGCTATTGACCCGACAGATGATAATACAGCATATTTCCTCTGCGGATGTGCTTATTTCTCAGATGCAAGAACAGAAATTATTAAAACAACTGACGGCGGAAAAACATTTACAAGAGTTGATGTTACAGATATGATTCAGGTTCACGGAAACGGTGACGGACGTGAATGCAGCGAACCGATTGCTATTGACCCTGATGACCCGAACACAATCTATGCCGGAGGCGATGTAACTGCCGGAGATTCATGTCTTATAAAATCAACAGACGGCGGTAAAACATGGGCACCTGTAAAGGGTTATGCTGATGCTGTTGAATATCCGTATACAATTAAATGGCCTTTCTGGACAGATCATCAGGTTAAGGCTGTTACAACAGGCGGCGAACAGAGCTATGCAAACCAGAACGGTGTTGCTTCAATTTATATTGAAGACGGAAAGGTTTATGTAGGAACATCTGTTACAGGCGAAGCAAACATTCATGTTGCTGATGTTGACAAGGACGAATTCACTGTTCTCAGTGAAGATCTTCCGACAGCTAATTACCCTGTAACTATAAGCAGCGACCACAACGGAAATCTTTTTGTGACATACATTGCGGGACTGGCATTTAGCGGCAGTGCAGGCGGTGCTTACAAATATAATATAGCTGACAAGAAAGTAACAGACATCTCACCGGTTCAAAATGGTATCGGTATGATAACCGTTGACAAGAATGACCCGAACAAGCTTCTGGCAAGAACCTGCGGTATATGGTCAGGTCAGTGGTATGAAAAGGAATGGACAGATACAAGTATTGCGTGGGGCGATTACTTTTACAGATCCACAGACGGCGGTGCAACCTGGACAAATATCACACCTGGTCAGAAGGGTGGAAACCAATATGAGGGTACAGGATATTTCATATCAAACCCGATAGACACAAACGGCTATAAGTGGATATATGGTAAAGCAATCCACTGGGGAAGTGGTATTCTTATCGACCCGAGAAATTCTGATAAAATCTTTATGACTTCCGGTAACGGCGTATTTGCATGTAATAACGTATGGGATGAAAAGGAAGTTCAGTTCTATTTTGATCCTAAGGGCGTTGAAGAAGTTGTAGCACTTGATATGACAAGTGTCAAGGGCGGAAATGCATATTCAGCTATCGGTGACTATGACGGTTACATTCATTCAGATGTAAACGAAATCGGTATTCAGTATTCACCTAACATGGGTTCAACAAGTGCTATTGCATATTGTCCGCAGAATCCTGATGTTATGGTAAGAATTGCGGAAAATGAGGGTAGCACTGTTAAGGGTTATTACAGTCTTGATGGCGGAAAAACATGGACAAAAATGGCTAATAAATATGGCGGTAAGGCAGCAATAACAGAACTTGAAGAAGGCAAATACAGAATTTTCAAGAGTGATTCAGGCAACCAGAGTGCGGGCGTTGAATATTCAGATGATTTTGGTCAGACATGGGCAAGCTGCTCAGGAATCCCTTCAGCATATGGTTCAAAGCCGACATATATGTATGTAGACCCTGAAGACCCTTCACTTGTCTACGCATATGTAACATTCTACAATTCATCATGGGGCTATTCAAAACCAGCTCCGACAGCAGAAGATGCACAGTATAAGCTCTGCGTAAGTACAGACTACGGCAAGACATTTACAAGCACAGACGTAGCTATGTATGACCAGTGTGACAGTGCAGGAAGAATTGCAGCACTCGGCGATGGAACACTTATTCTTGGTGCGGGTTACTACGGCTTGTACAAGGCAACAGATAAGGGTAAGACTATTACTAAAATTGACAGCGTTTCATACTGCAAGACTGTAGGTTACGGTGCTCCTGAAAAGGAAGGCGATGTAAATACACTTTATATTTACGGAAAGCCGCAGGAAACTGACCCAGAGGGTATCTACCGTTCACAGGACGGCGGTGAAACATGGGCTCTCATAAATAAGGATCATATTTACGGCGGTACAGGTAACGGTAACTTTATTGTCGGCGATATGAACGAATTCGGCAAGATTTATATGTCAACTGTCGGCTGTGGTATCGTTTACGGTGTAACTTCATCTGAACCTAAGCCTCCGCTTACTACAACAACATCAACATCATCAACAGGAACAACTACAACCACAACAGTTACAACAAAGGTTACATCAGTTGCTCCGACAGGTGAAACATTTGACCCTTCAACACTTCTTTACGGTGACGTTGACCTTGATAAGGTTGTTGGTGCTACAGACGTTGTTCTTATAAACAAGTATCTTCTCAGTACAGAGGAATATCCGCTGACAGATGAGGAAAATGGCAAGGCTTATGCACAGGCTGATGCAAGCTATGACAATGAAATTAATCTGAATGACTCACAGGCTGTTATTCAGAAGGTTCTCGGAATATTCTCACAGGAGGATCTCGGTCCGCAGAAATAATCTCATAATAATAAAATCCCCGGTTTTCAAGCCGGGGATATTTTTTATACTTCAATGTAGTAAAGACAAATGTCGGAATATTCGCCGTTTTTCAGTCTGAATCCGCCCGGAACAGTTCCGAGAAGGTTAAAGCCGATACGCTCATAAAGATGTCTTGCGTGGACATTGCTTTCCTCGTATTTTTTTGATAGTTATGTTCACGTGACACACTCCTTTATCTTTCAAAGATATTATATCACTTTGCCATAAGCGAATCAAGTATACTTTTATAAAAATAAACTCACACAGCTATTGACTTTTTGTCAGATTTAGAGTAAAATTAAATGGAGTAATTATAATAAAGTGAGGAGAAAATCATGATATCTAATAACGATAAATCAATGGATAAAATAAAGAAAATATTACACTTTTTACAGAAATTCTTAAATTACTTGACAGAAATCCTTCCTTATGACATAATAACGGTGTAGATATTCAAGGAGGCGGTCCATGGAAACGTTCAACCCTTTTCTCACCACCTCGCTGCACGTCACCGAGGCGGGTTATACCAAGGTTGGCCCCTCGTGGAGCCATCTGGCGACCTTTTTCCCCTGCTACCGCATGTACTATATCACGAAAGGCGCGGCGAAAATGTTCATGCACGACGAAACGCTCGAACTTACGCCCGACCGGCTTTACTTTATTCCCGCCTTTTCCATTACGGGCGCGGAATGCCCGCGTGAAATGGAACACTTCTGGA
>USJI01000120.1 GCA_900554975.1 uncultured Ruminococcus sp.
AAATCCTGTATATATGAAATGAAACCGCATAAATTTACTCCGGCACATCATTACAGCGGACTTGCCGAGCTTGTATGTTCCAATTCCCTAAAGGCATCAAGGCATGATTCTGCCGCAGGACTTCTCAAAGAGGAAATGGAAACTTTAGGCTCTCTTATAGTTCCGTGTGCAAAGGCAAACGCTGTTGAGGCAGGCGGCGGGCCGGCTGGGGTGGGAGGAAAAAGGCATAAGAAAGGATATGGTTACGGAAAAGATTCATTCCAATCCGCTTATTGAAGTTATTGATGAGGAAGTTGAAACTATTCCGGAAGGTCCTGTTATAATCGCAACAGGGCCGCTTACAGCAGGAGGACTTGCTGAGGATATAAGAAGAATGTGCGGGGATTATCTGAGCTTTTTTGACGCTGCTGCACCTATTGTTACATTTGAAAGCCTGGATATGGATAAAGTGTTTTTTGCTTCAAGGTATGACAGGGGCGATGCAGATTATATAAACTGTCCTATGAACAAGGAAGAATATCTTGCATTTTACAATGCTCTTATAACGGCTGAAAGTGCTCCGCTGAAGGAATTTGACAAACGTGATTTTAAAGTATATGAGGGTTGCATGCCTGTTGAAGTGCTTGCCAGGCGTGGAGAGGATACAATGAGATACGGTCCTCTGAAACCTGTCGGACTTACTGACAAGCGGACGGGAAAAAGACCGTATGCTGTGGTTCAGCTGAGAAAGGAAAACTCTCAGGGAACTATGTATAATCTTGTGGGATTTCAGACGAATCTTAAATTCGGCGAACAGAAAAGAGTCTTTTCAATGATAACAGGACTTGAAAATGCTGAATTTGTAAGATACGGTGTTATGCACAGAAATTCCTTTATTGATAGTCCGAAACTTCTTGAGCCTACATATGCTTTAAAGAGCAATCACGATATTTTCTTCGCCGGACAGATAACCGGTGTTGAGGGATATATAGAATCCGCTGCAAGCGGTATCATGGCTGGTATAAACATGGCAAGACACCTGAGAAATGAAGAACCCCTTGTTCTGCCGGCAGAAACCATGATAGGTGCACTTACGGCTTATATAAGCGGAGGATGCAGCGGAGAATTCCAGCCGATGGGCTGTAACATGGGTATACTTCCGGATCTTCCGGTCAGAATCAAGGATAAAAAGGCTAAATATACAGCCTATGCTGACAGAGCTATTGAAGCTTTGAATCGTACAATAAAATAAAAAGGGTTGACGAATATGAATATAATAGTTGATGCTTTCGGAGGGGATAATGCTCCGCTGGAGGTGATTAAAGGCTGCCGCATGGCACGGGAAAAGCTTGGAACTGATATAACGCTTACCGGAAACAGGGATATAATAGAAAAAACGGCGAGGGAAAATGGTATTGATATAAGCGATATGGAGATTGTCCATGCAGATTCCGTTATTGATATTCACGAAGAACCGACTGAAATACTGAAAAGTCAGAACAACTGTTCAATGGCAGTTGGACTGAAACTCCTTAAAGAAGATAAGGGAGATGCTTTTTTAAGTGCCGGAAGCACAGGTGCTCTGGTTGTAGGTTCAACGTTTATCCCGAAAAGAATAAAGGGAATAAAGAGAGCAACGCTTTCACCTATACTGCCTACTGCAAGGGGTCATGTCATGCTGACAGACGGAGGAGCAAATGTTGACTGCCGTCCGGAAATGCTTGTACAGTTTGCTATAATGGCTTCTGCATATATGGAAAGAGTAAAGGGAATCAAAAACCCGAAGGTTGGTCTTATAAATGTAGGTGCAGAAGATACCAAGGGAAGGGAACTTGAAATCGAAGCATATAAGCTTCTGGAACAGGCTCCGGTGAATTTCTGCGGCAATCTAGAGGCGAGGGATCTTCCGGCAGGGGAATTTGACGTTGCGGTAACAGACGGCTTTACAGGAAATATAGTTTTAAAGCTTTATGAGGGAATGGGTTCATTTTTTGCAGGCAAGCTTAAAGAAATCTTTTCAGGCGGAGCATTTTCAAAACTTGCGGCAATGATGGTACTCGGTAAGATAAAAGATTTCAAAAAACAAATGGATTATACAGAAGAAGGCGGAGCAGTTCTGATGGGAATTTCAAAGCCGGTTATCAAGGCTCATGGAAGTTCTGATGCCAAAGCTTTTTACAATGCCATCAGACAGGCTAAGAATTGTGTTGACGGAGAGGTTGTCAGCACAATTGTAAAATCCATCGAAACATTGCCAGAGGGAATAAAATAATGGAAAATAATGAAAATTATGAAAAGAATCTTGAGGATTTTGAGAAGAAGATAAATTATACTTTCAAGGACAAAAATCTGCTTTTTGTTGCACTTTCTCATTCTTCATTTGCAAATGAAAAAAGAAAACTCAGACACAGCAATGAGCGTCTGGAGTTTCTTGGCGACAGCGTTTTGTCAATTGTTGTTTCGCAGTATCTTTTTGAGCATTTTACTCATCTTCCGGAAGGGGAACTTACAAAGATAAGAGCTTCGCTTGTATGTGAAAAATCACTTTATGAATTTGCAAAGGAGATAGATCTGGGCGAATATCTTTTCCTTGGCAAGGGTGAGGAAAATACAGGCGGACGTGAAAGAACATCTATTCTTGCGGACGCTTTTGAAGCGGTTATTGCTGCCGTATTTCTTGACGGCGGTCTTGAAGCGGCAAAAAAACATATTCTGAGATTTATCCCGAAGGATATCGACAGCAGAAAGTCTGTTTCGTTCAGTGACCATAAAACCATTCTGCAGGAAATTATTCAGAAAAATCCTGAGGAAAAGGTTGAGTATAAACTCGTGGGACAGTCCGGCCCTGACCACAACAAGGCATTTAAAGTTCAGGTGTGTCTGAATTCAAATGTTATCGGAACAGGTATAGGCAAAAGCAAAAAGGAAGCCGAACAGATGGCGGCAAAAGAAGCTCTGGAGCTTATGGGATATGAGCCACAGTAATATTTCAGTTTTCGTGCCTCATGCCGGCTGTCCGCATCAGTGCAGTTTCTGCAACCAGAAAACAATAAGCGGTCAGCAGTATGCACCGAAGGCGGAAGATGTTCACAGAGTTTGCAGACAGGCACTCAGGGAAATAAGCGACAGAAAAAATACAGAAATAGCCTTTTTCGGCGGAAGCTTTACAGCAATTGAAAGAGAATATATGATATCCCTGCTTGGTGCTGCAAAGGAATATCTCGGCAATGGCGGTTTTAAGGGGATAAGAATATCTACCCGTCCTGATTTTATTGATGATGAAATACTTGATATTCTCAGAAATTATGGTGTGACTTCAATAGAACTCGGGGCACAGAGCATGGTGAACAAAGTCCTTGAAGCAAATGAAAGAGGACATTCTGCCGAAGATGTTTACAGGGCGAGCCGTCTTATTCGTGAGTATGGTTTTGAACTCGGACTTCAGATGATGGTCGGTCTTTATAAAAGCACACCGAAAGATGAATCTGATACGATAGACAAAATAATTGAAAATTCTCCTGATACGGTAAGGATATATCCTGTTGTCGTTCTTGAGGGAACAAAACTTGCAAAGCTGTATAAATCCGGAGAGTACAGACTTTTTCCTTTTAAGGAGGCTGTTGAAATCTGTGCCGCAGCACTGCTGAAATTTGAACATGAGAAAATCAGGGTTATCAAATGCGGGCTTCATGCTTCCGACGGTGTTGAGGGCGATATGGTTGCAGGTTTTTACCATCCTGCGTTTAAGGAACTTTGTGAAAGTCTTATCTATCTCTGGATGATGCAGGAGGCTTCTGCTTATGAAACACCGGAGAACGGCAGATATGTTTTTGCAGTAAATCCTTCATGTATCAGCAAGGCACTTGGTCATAAAAAAAGCAACGCAATATATTTTAAAGAAAAATTCGGCATTGATATAAAAGTGGTCGGAGATAAAAATATGTCCAGATATCAGTGTGAAATCAGAGGATAACGTATGTATTTAAAATCATTGGAATTGCAGGGGTTTAAGTCCTTTCCTGATAAAGTAAAACTGACCTTTGACAAGGGTCTTACTGCGGTTGTAGGACCCAACGGCAGCGGAAAAAGTAATATCGGTGATTCTGTCAGATGGGTTCTTGGCGAACAGTCAACCAAAACCCTGAGAGGAAACAAAATGGAAGATGTTATTTTTTCCGGTACTGTTGCCAGAAAGCCTGTGGGATTTGCAATGGTAACGCTTGTTATAGATAATGCGGACAGGGTACTCAACTGTGATGATGACGAGGTAAGTGTTACAAGAAAACTTTACAGAAGCGGTGAAAGTGAATACAGAATAAACGGGAAAAGTGTAAGACTTAAAGACCTCAATGAACTGTTTATGGATACGGGAATGGGACGTGACGGCTATTCCATTATCGGACAAGGAAGAATTGCGGAGATAGTGAGTGCAAAAAGCAGTGAAAGACGTGACATATTTGAGGAAGCCGCAGGTATTTCCAAATTCAGATACAAGAAAGCTGAGGCGGAAAGAAAGCTTACAGCCGCACAGGATAACCTTATAAGGCTGAATGATATTGTTGCAGAACTTGAAGACCGTATCGGGCCTTTGAAATTGCAGGCGGAAAAGGCTGAGAAATTTGTAGTGCTTGCACAGAAAAGGAAAACCCTTGAAATATCTGTCTGGGTTGACAGACTTCAGGAACTTAAAGCAAAGCTTGATGAACTGGAAAATGAACTCCTTATAAATAAAAATGAATATGAAAATATTCAGAGTGATATAGAGCGTGAG
>USJI01000121.1 GCA_900554975.1 uncultured Ruminococcus sp.
AAAAATATTTTGTATAATATTAACATCGGTTATTTATAAATCATCTGATTTTTCTACATTTATTCTTCCTGATACAGCATTTTACGGTATTGCTAAATCGATGAAAATATGATATAATTAAATTTACAAAATAAAATGCGTAATTTTCCGGGGGAGGAACATAAATGAAGAAAAAAGATGCTGAAGCTAAAACCATAAACGCCGAGGCTAAAACTCAGGAACCCGCAGCTGAAGAAAAAACAATAACGCCTGCTGAAAAAGCAGCTGCATTTATTGTTGCTCTGGGCGAGGATACGGCAGCGGAAATATACAAGCATCTTGACGATGATGAGATAGAACAGCTTTCACTTGAAATTGCAAATATAAACAATCTTTCGCAGGAACAGATAAAAGACGTTATGGACGAGTTCTATAACATCTTCATAGCTCAGAAGATCTCTGCCGAGGGCGGTCAGCAGTATTCCATGAACGTTCTTATAAATGCGTTCGGTGCTGAAAAAGCCAAGATGATAATGCAAAGGATACACGATTCAAACAGAGCTTTTGAATTCCTCAAAAATGTAGATTACAAGACTATTCTGACGCTTCTTGCAAATGAGATGCCACAGACAATCGCACTTGTTATTACACATATAAATTCTAAAAAATCAGCACAGATACTTGCTGAATTCCCGAATGATATTCAGGTTGAAATATTCAAAAGAATCGCTGATATGGACAGTATTTCCCCGGAAATTGTAAGAAATGTCGAGGAGATAATGGAACAGAAACTCAATTCTGTCGGCTCTGTCAATACCGTTGAATTCGGCGGCGTAAACTATCTTGCAGATGTCATGAACAATCTTGATATGCAGACGGAAAAAACCATTATGGAAGAACTCAACGATTCAGATCCGGAACTTATGGACGAAATCCAGAAGAGAATGTTCGTATTCGACGATATTGCCTTTCTTGACAATCGTGAAATACAGGCTTTCCTCAGAGAATGCGACACAAAGGATATCACAGTTGCCCTCAAGGCGGCAAATCCGGAAGTCACAAAGGCAATATTCAGCAATATGTCCCAGCGTCAGCAGGAAACTATCAAGACAGACCTGCAGTATCTGCATAATGTCCGTATGCGTGACGTTGAAGACGCACAGAGAAAGATAATCGCTACTATCAGAAAACTTGAAGAAACAGGTGAAATCGTAATGTCCAAGGGCGGTCTGGACGAGATAATCCCTTAATAATAATGTTTCCAAAATATAAAATACAGGCAGGTGTAAATTATGAGCAGATTTGAATCAGGTATGGAAAGTATGGTAGATATGTATATTTACGAATCTACATCTCTCCTTGAACAGCTTGATCAGATTATGATGAAAACTGAAAGCAACAATAAATTTGACGATGAAGATATCAATGAGATTTTCCGAATCATGCATACCATCAAGGGCAGTTCTGCCATGATGGGACTTGATAATATGTCAGCTCTTGCACACAGTATTGAAGATATGTTCTATATTATCCGTGAGGAAAAACCGGTCATTCATTCCATTGAAACTCTTTATGACCTCGTGTTCTCGTCGTCCGACCTTCTCAAAGCTGAGATAGATTCACTTCAGGACGAGGATTCCGTCCCGACGGATTTTACAGAACAGATAAACAAGATAGAAAATTTTGTTACATACCTGAAAACAGGTGAAATGCCGGACGGAAACACTGATACCGCCACGCAGAAAGCCGATGATACAGCACAGGCACAGACGGAAAATGCTGATGCCGGTGCAGAGGAACAGTCAGGCGATGATTTCCTGAAAATCCGTGTATTCTTTGAGGATAACTGTGAAATGGAAAACCTCAGAGCAACGCTTCTTGTAAACAAGATTTCAGAATACTGCACAGAAATAAAATATGAGCCTGAAAACATTGAAACAGATTCCTCAACAGCCAAAATCATAAGTGAAAACGGATTCCTTATGAAAATAAAGGCTACGGAGGAAAACTACAAGCATATTTACAGAGAAATCGAAGATTCAATAGATGTAAAATCATATGAAACAGTTGAGGACGATTCTTCTGCCCAGAAGAAAGAATCTGCTGAAACTCCTGCTCCTGCGGCAGCTCCGGCAGAACCGGAAGTAAAGATCGCTGAACCGGCTCCTCAGCCGCAGACTGAAAAACCGGCAGAGCCAAAGCCGCCACAGCCGAAACCTGCTGCCCCTGCGGCACAGACCACAGAGGAAATAAACAATAAACTTGCTCAGAAAAACAAACACGTTTCCAAGGGCAAGCAGAGTCTTATAAGCGTTAACTTAAACAAACTCGACCAGCTCCTTGACATGGTCGGCGAAATTGTTATAGCCGAAGCCATGGTAACTTCAAACCCTGACCTGAAGGGACTGAAGCTTGACAACTTCCAGAAGGCTACAAGACAGCTCAGAAAGCTTACTGATGAACTCCAGGATATTGTAATGTCAATACGAATGGTTCCGCTTTCAGGCGTATTCAACAAGATGACAAGAATTGTCCGTGACATGAAGGTCAAGCTCGGCAAGGACGTAAACCTTGTCTTTGAGGGCGAAGAAACCGAAGTTGACAAGAGCATTATAGATAACCTCAACGACCCGCTTATGCATATGGTCAGAAACTCAATGGACCACGGAATTGAATCCAGTCAGGAGGAAAGAATTGCAAGGGGCAAACCTGCCCAGGGTACAATTACTCTTGCCGCTTACAATTCATCGGGAGAAGTTATAATCGTTGTTTCCGATGACGGTGCGGGAATTGACTGTCAGAGGGTTATGGAAAAGGCAAAGGCAAACGGTCTTCTGACAAAACCGGAAGAGGAATATACCGAAAAGGAAATATTCAATATGGTTATGCTTCCGGGATTTTCTACAAAGAAGAAAGTTACCGAATATTCGGGCAGGGGCGTCGGAATGGACGTTGTAAGACAGAGCATAGAAAAAATCGGCGGAACAGTTTCTGTTGACAGCAAATGGGGCGAAGGTACAAACTTCATCATAAAGATTCCGCTTTCACTTGCTATTGTTGACGGAATTGAAGTTTCAGTAGGCTCTTCAATATTCACGATTCCGATAAACTCCATAAAGGAATTTATCAAGCTTAAAGAAAATCAGCTGTTTTATGATACTTCCGGCAAGGAGATAGTCAAGATAAGAAACAAGTGCTATCCGCTTATCAGGCTGCACGAATTCTATGGGCTTGAACCTGCTTCGGACAACATCTATGACGGAGTTGTGGTTCTGGTCGAAGCTGACGGAAAAAGTGCCTGCATTCTTGTTGACGAACTTATCGGCGAACAGCAGGTTGTTGTAAAACCGTTCTCCCCTATGTTCAACCGTTACAATATAAAACAGCAGGGTATGGCAGGATGCACAATCCTCGGCGACGGAAGCATTACAATAATCCTTGACATAGGAAACATTATTCTTGACAACTGATCAGAACGGGGTGAAAAAAATGGCAAATGAAAATTATGTCCAGCCTGTAAAAAATGATTTCAATACTACCGGCGGACAGATACTTTTATACTATATAGACCATGAACTTTTCGGAATAGAAATACAGTATATCACTGAAATTATCGGTATTCAGCCTATAACAGTTGTTCCGAATGTTCCTTCATTTATCAAGGGAGTTATAAATATAAGAGGACAGGTTGTTCCGGTTATAAGCATAAGACACAAGATAAACCGTCCGGAAATTCCTTATGACGACAAGACCTGTATAATCGTTGTTGAGCTTGAAGACCTGACTGTCGGACTTATTGTTGACAGAGTCCGTGAAATAACCACAGTTCTTCCGACAGATACCTGTACAGCTCCTGACTTCCGGAATGTAAATGAAAACCAGTATATCCAGAGCATTATAGATTCAAACGGAGAAATAAAACAGCTTCTTGATATTCACAAAATAATTCTGGAGTAACCCTGACATGAATATTAAAATAACAGACAGTGAATTCAGCAGACTTATAAAATTCATGCACAAAACATACGGAATAGATTTAAGCAGAAAACGTATACTTATCGAGGGACGTCTTTCAAATGTGCTTACCCAGAAAGGATTCACAAATTATACCGACTACCTTAACTTTGTATTCAGCGACAAAAGCGGAAAGGAAACCGTAACGCTTGTAAACAAGCTTACAACCAATCATACATATTTTCTGCGTGAACCTCAGCACTTTGAATTTATGCAGAAAGTGTTTCTCCCTTATATCGAAAAGACAGTAAAAGACCACGATGTACGGATATGGTGTGCTGCGTCCTCCTCGGGCGAAGAACCATATACCATAGCCATGATTATAGACGATTATTTCGGAAGCAGAAAAGCCGGCTGGGATCTCAGAATCCTTGCAACTGATATATCAACAAATGTTCTCCAGAAAGCGAAAAATGCTGTTTATCCGGCAGAATCCATAAAAAATGTTCCACAAAGATGGAGAGAAAAGTATTTCATAAAAAACAGCGACGGAACATACACCATTACGGACAGAATCAAAAGGGAAGTTATTTTCAAGCAGTTCAACCTCATGGACGATATTGTCTATAAAAAACCTTTTGACCTGATTTTCTGCCGCAATGTCATGATTTATTTTGATGCTCCGACCAAAGATGCACTGGTTGAAAGATTCTATGATGCAAGCAAAAAGGGGGCATACCTTTTTATCGGTCTTGCTGAAACTATATCAAAAAGTTCCAGATATACATTTGTT
>USJI01000122.1 GCA_900554975.1 uncultured Ruminococcus sp.
ACAGCTTGAATATATCCCTCCGGAAACTGTCATTGAAAGAATAACCGGAGACGGCGACAAAACAAAGCTTATTGCACCGCTCTGGAGCTGCGACAAAATATCTGTTCTCGGAGGGATTGACAAAATGCAGGTACAGTCAGACAGCTGGCAGGGCAAAAAAGTAAACTAAAACAGAATAAAGAAAGAACGGACAACATATAAAGTGTCCGTTCTTTTGGTATATTTACAACAAGTTAAAAATCACAGATTAGGATTAAGGCAATTTTTCAGAAGATTTATAACTTCGGAAGTCTTAACGAAATAAATAGGTTCTTCTGTACCGTCAGACTGTTTAAATATAAACATGAATCTTTCCTTGTCCCATTCGTTCAAAGCAAGTTCCACTTCTGAACGTTTTATACCGTTTGCCTCCAGCTCCAGATTCAGTCTTTCTCCGGGAGTTACGAGTCCATGTACGGAAACGTTTCCCTCAAAGCATTTTGCCAGGCATCCGCTTTCAATTACCAGTGAATTTTTACGGAAATCAAGTCTGACAGCCATTTCAGTAATTCCCCTCGGCAGTTTCCTTTGCTTTGATAAAATTGTTCTGAACCTGTCCTCCGGAATATAATCACTTAATTTTACCTCCGGAATATCCGTATATGTCACAATTGCTTCACCCCTTATTTTAAAAATTCCTGTTTGTAAAGATAACCCCGAATCGTATACATGAAAAATTATCTTTAACAGAAACAGGTTATGTTTTATAAACAGAACCTACTGTCTGTTTTCAAAAACATTTTTCGGAAGATTTATATTATCCTTGACACTTGACAGTACAAAAAATGTTTTGATTGACATAACGCCCTGAATCGTTTTAATCTCCCTGTGTATTTTTTCGAGTCCATCTGTTGTATCAGTCATGACTTTCAGCATAAAATCAAAGTCCCCGGTAATATAACTGCATGATATCACTGACGGCATTTCTCTGATTACCTCAATAAAACCATTGTAGAAATTCGGGTGTTCAAGAGTAACACCGACATAGGCTGTTATGTCATAGCCTAATTTTTTTGTATCTAGCGTTACAGTGAAATTTTTAATAATGCCCTCTTTTTCCATCTTCCGGATTCTTTCAATAACAGCTGAAACTGACAAATGCACACCATCAGAAATTGCTGACGCCTTCTGCCTTGCATTTTGCTGAAGCAATTCAAGAATATTCATATCAATGGAGTCCATATAACCACCATCCCTCTTTGTTTCTTAAATTTCAGACAACAGACGCAGCAACAGTTTCTTACTTAGGAATTATTATTTCAGGAGAATTTTTATATTCCTTTGGATTCGGATAATTATAATAAAGCTTTTTACAGGTTTTCTTGTTCAGACTTACCAGCGACTCTGCAACTTTAACAGCCGCTGTCACACCGTCAAATACCGGACATCCAAGCTTTTTCTGAAGATTTGCCGCAAATTCAACCATTCCGGCACAGCCTAAACATATCGCCTCCGCCTTGTCTTCGTTTATTGCTCTCAGGCTCATTTCATAAAGTTCTCTTGCTCCCTTTTCAGGATTGCTTTCAAACTCCAGAACCTCCATATCAGTACACCTTACAGAAGCACATCTGCTTTCAAGACCGTATCTGTGGATAACTTCGTCCATAACCATTTTCCATCTCGGAAGTATGGTCACAACTGAAAATTTATATGCCACAAATGTTGCCAGATGCATTGAAGCTTCGGCTATTCCTATAACCGGCTTGTCCGTAACTTCTCTTGCCGGATTCAGTCCGGGATCTCCATAGCAGGCTGTTATATACGCATCATAACCGCCTTCAAGCGTTTCACCCTTGTGAACCTCCTCAACAACTCCGGTTGCCGCAAAAACCTCATCATGCCAGCATTCAATGCTTACAGGTCCTCTGTCAGGACTTACTGCCGTTATCTCGGTATCAGGCGACGCCGCTGAAAGTGCCGCCTTTAAGATACCGTCTGTCATAGCCTGAGTAGTATTCGGATTTATTATTTTTATCTTCACATTTCTTCTCCATACTTTACAGGCTCAATTACTTCTGATATGCAAGACCATAAGGCTTACCAGGAACAAATGCACCTGTACCTTCTTTTCCTACATACTGGCTGTCCTCAACAACAAGTTCGCCTCTTAAATAAACCTTGCTTGGATGACCCTTTACAACTCTGCCTTCAAATGGCTCATAGTCTGTCTTGTGGTGGCTTGTTGCCTTTGTAATAACAGATTCACCATTCGGATCATAGATAAGTACGTCAGCATCTGATCCCGGTGCAAGAGTACCCTTCTGAGGATAAATACCATTGATTTTTGCAGGATTTGTACAGCAAAGTTCAACAAACTGCTGCTTTGAAATCTTTCCTGTTTCAACACCGTATGTCCATACCATCTGCATTCTATTTTCAACACCTGCACAGCCGTTAGGAATCTTTCTGAAGTCGCCTAAACCTCTCTTCTTGTGTTCTTCAAAATTGAATGCACAGTGGTCAGATGAAATTGTATTCAGCCAGCCTTTCTTGACAGCTTCCCACATAGCATCAAGATGTTCCTGTGAACGAAGGGCCGGTGAGCAAACATATTTAGCACCTTCAAATTCACCGTTTTCCGGAGATGTTGACTTGAGAACATCTGTTGTAACTGTAAGATAATGTGTACAGGTTTCACCGAATATCTTGACACCCTTTGCATATGAATCACGGATAGCTTCCATAGCACCCTTTGCTGTAACGTGTACAATATAAATCGGAGCTCCTGCAAGTTCTGCCAGATAAGAAGCTCTCTTTACAGCTTCTTCCTCAACAATCGGAGGTCTTGAAATTGCATGACCGATAGGACCTGTAATTCCGGCATCAATTGTCTGCTGCTGTAAAGTTGCAATCATTTCTGCACTTTCTGCATGAACCATGATAGTAACTCCGGCTTCCTTTGCTGCCTGAAGTGCTCTTAAAACTGAACCATCTTCCATATGGTAAGGCTGACCCTTGTAAGCCATAAACAGCTTAACTGTCGGAATACCATAATCCGGATCACCAAGATGCTTGATTTCCTCAAAGAGTTCATCTGTCGGATCATATACAACTGTATGGAAAGCATAGTCACAGCAAGCCTGATCTCTGATTTCATTCTTTACATAATTCTGAACAGATTCTTTAAGACTCTTGCCTATCTCCTGGTTAACAAAGTCAACGACTGTGGTAGTACCGCCACAGACAGCTGCTGAAGAACTTTCCCAGCCAACGCATCTTGAATCGTCCATCTTGAACATGAAGTGTGTATGCTGGTCAACACCGCCCGGCATTACATATTTACCTGTTGCATCAACAACTTCATCAGCAGTGACATCAAGATTCTGTCCGACAAGCTCAATCTTGCCGTCCTTCATAAATACGTCGCCTACAAATTCATCGCTGGCAGTTACTACTGTACCGTTTTTAATAAGTGTGCTTTTCATAATTTTATCCTTTCTCATCTTTAAAATTATTCTTCTGTAAGTTTTAATATTGTATTAAGCAGGAGATCAGCTCCGGCCTTAATATCCTCAAAATCCGTTTTTTCTTCCGGAACATGGCTTCTTCCGTCAATACTCGGAACAAATATCATTCCGACATCTGTTATTTCAGCCATATAGTTTGAATCATGAACAGCTCCGCTCGGCATGAATATATAATCTAAACCAAGCTTGTCAGCCTCTTCTTTCATAATATTCTTCATGTAATCTTTGATTTCAATTGCCTTTGAAGTTGCACCGCATTCACAGACAACTTCACATCCATTATTTTCAGCCGCTTTATCAGCCGCTGCTTTCAGCTTTGCGGCAATATCGTCCATGGATTTATTTGAAATATCACGAATATCAACTGTAAACGAAACCTCAGCCGGAATAGCATTAGGAATATTAGGCTTGGCCTCAATAAATCCAACTGTCGCAACAGCTGTTGATGTTGTTTCCTTTGCCATATCCTTCACCTGTGAAATGCATTCAGATGCCGCACACATAGGGTCCTGTCTTAAATGCATCGGCGTTGCTCCTGCATGATTCTGTTTGCCCTTAAAGGTTACTCTGTACCACTGACATCCGGCAATACCTTCAATAATTCCTATTGTGTGATGCTCCAGTTCAAGTCTTACACTCTGTTCGATATGAAGTTCAACACTTGCCTTTATTCTTCCCTTTTCAATAACATCATCAGGTATATTGTCCGGATTGAATCCAGCTTTTTTTATAGTATCATATGCTGTTTCACCGTCAAGCGTTTTCATTTTGTAAAGGTCATCAAGTCCGAGTTTTCCTGTCAGTATCTTACTTCCCATTACCGGAACCTGAAAGTTTGAACCTTCTTCCTCAGCATAAAATACAACTTCATACGGTCTTTTAGGAATATAACCGTTTTCTCTCATTACCCTTGCACATTCCAGAGCACCGATACTTCCGACTATGCCATCAAACATTCCACCGCTCTTTACCGAGTCAATGTGCGAACCGGATACGACCGGCTCAAGCTCGGGCTGCTGTCCTTCATATCTTGCAAATATGTTTCCGACAGCGTCCACCCTTACTTTAAGACCTATACTTTCACAGATATCAAGAAGATATTTTCTTGCTTTCAGGTCATCACTGCTGTAAGAAAATCTTGAAATTCCCGGTCCCTGTGAATTAAATTTCGACATATCGGTTATAGTTTC
>USJI01000123.1 GCA_900554975.1 uncultured Ruminococcus sp.
CCCCGCCGATATACGGAATAATATTTCCAACCATTTCCGGCCAGTCCTTAAAGGTCTTTCCTGCTCCGGAAATTGCCTGATAGGTTGTTACAACTACCTCTTCCGGCTCAAATTCCTTCCATGCGGTAAGTACGGGTGCATAACTCTGGATGGAGCAGTTGGGCTTTACGGCAACAAAGCCTTTCTTTGTGCCAAGGCGCTTCTTCTGGAATTCGATAACATGCATATGTTCGGGATTGATTTCCGGAACAACCATCGGAACGTCAGGAGTACCTCTGTGAGCGGAGTTGTTTGAAACAACCGGAACTTCAGCCTTTGCATATTTTTCTTCAAGAGCCTTGATTTCATCTTTTTTCATGTCAACTGCGCAGAAAACAAAATCAACAAGTTCTGCAATTTTTTCTACATCGTCAACTGCACTGAGCATAACCATTTTTTTCATGCTTTCAGGGATAGGCGTTGTCATTGCCCATCTTGCACCGACAGCTTCCTCATAAGTCTTGCCGGCAGATCTCGGAGATGCTGCAAGAGCAGTTACCTTAAACCACGGATGCTTCTCAAGAAGAGTTGCAAATCTCTGTCCTACCATACCTGTTGCACCAATAATACCTACTTTGTATTGCTTCATTTTACTAACTCCTTTGTTGTAAGAATAACAAAATTTGAAAAAAATTAAAAAAACCGGTTGAAAACCGGCTCATCATACGATATAATAGAAATATTGACTATTATATTGGAATTGTATGCTGATAGCCCTCCATCAACGCTGATGACAATCACAATCCTGTTCGGGTTATGATCAGAACTGATTTTACCGGAATCCGTTCTTCGGCAGCCCCGCCTTTCACGTCAGCATAAGGCGGAATGGTTTTCCTGTCTGACGCTACTGATCTCAGCCGCACCTCTATCATAGTTTTTATAATATCATTTTATTGATTCATTGTCAATACAGTTTTTAAAATTTAGGGGAATAAAAATGAAAAAATCTGATTTTTACTACGATTTACCGGAAGAACTCATCGCTCAGACACCTGTTGAGCCGAGAAATTCTTCAAGACTTATGAAAATTAACAGAGAAACAGGTGAGATAGTTCACACCCATTTCTATAATCTATGCGAGTATCTGAAAAAAGGTGACTTGCTTGTGCTGAATGATTCAAGGGTTCTTCCTGCAAGACTTTACGGTGAGAAGACAGGAACGGGAAGCTTTATTGAATTTCTTCTTCTGGAACAGAAGGGCGACAAACTCTGGGAGATAATCTGCCGTCCGGGTAAAAAGGCGAAAGTCGGAACCAGGTTTACATTCGGAAACGGACTGCTTACCGCTGAAGTCGCAGAAGTCAAAGATGACGGCAACAGAGTGGTTAAATTTGAATGTGAAGGAAATTTCTATGCCGTTCTGGATGAAATTGGTCAGATGCCTTTGCCGCCATATATCACAAAGAAGCTTGAAGATAAGGAACGCTATCAAACGGTTTATTCAAAGGAACTTGGTTCTGCTGCCGCTCCGACAGCCGGACTTCATTTTACTGTGGAACAGCTTCAGCAGATAAAAGATATGGGTGTAGATATTGCCTATGTTACACTCCATGTCGGACTTGGAACATTCCGTCCGGTTAAGGAAGACGATATTCTTGATCATAAAATGCATAGTGAACATTATCATCTGAGTCAGGAAACAGCTGATAAAATAAATAATACAAGAACAAACGGAGGCAGAGTTATAGCTGTCGGAACAACGTCCTGCCGTACTCTTGAGAGTATGCAGCTTGAAAACGGACTTGTAAAGCCTGGCGATGGCTATACGGATATATTCATTTATCCGGGGTATAAATTCAAGCTTCTTGATGGTCTTATTACAAATTTTCATCTTCCTGAAAGTACGCTTATCATGCTTGTTTCTGCATTTTTAGGGTATGAGAAAACAATGAATGCCTATAAAATTGCTGTTGAGGAGAAATACAGATTTTTCAGTTTCGGCGATGCAATGGCAATATTGTAATTTATAATTAAAAGGAGAAAAATATGGAACTTTCAGCTTATTTTAAAAGCATTGTGGATCAGGACATATGTGCAGTTGTAATATGCGATACTCAGCACAGAATAATTTACATGAATCCTTCTGCGGTTAAACGCTATGAAAAGCGGGGCGGTAATGCTCTTGTCGGAAAATCACTTATGAATTGTCATAACAGCGATTCAAACAATAAAATTGAAAAAGTTATGGAATGGTTCAGAGCGGACAGGAATAACAACAGAATATTTACTTATCATAATCCAAAGGAAAATAAGGATGTCTATATGATTGCTTTGAGAAATGATGGGGGAGAGCTTATCGGATATTATGAAAAGCATGAATACCGTACAGCAGAAACAGCTTCTGTATATGAAGGACTTACTTTGTAAGATAAGGAGAATAATATGAAACGACGGACAGATGCAAAATCTATGCTGATAATTATCGGCAGTATATTTGCACTTTTAGGATTTATATTTACAGCAGTCGGTGTAATATCGCTGATAAAAGATATGTCATTCATGAGAAATGCAGAAACGACAGATGCAGTTATAACTGATATTGAAAGTGAGCATTACGGAAGTGGTGAGGACAGGAAAACAAGGCACACTGTATGGGTTGAATATACTGTTGACGGAACTGATTATTCTGAAGTACTTAATGAAATGACTGACAATTATTCATCATCAATGCGTGAAGGAAAAAGTATTAAGGTGTATTATGATCCGGATAACCCTTCTGATGTGAGAACAGTTTCGTATGTCCTTGAAATAGTTTTCTTTTCTCTGGGACTTCCGTTTCTGATAGTGGGTGTGATTTTTGCCGCTGTAAATATTTCAGCAAAGAAAAAGATACAAAACGGAGAAGCTGTTACAGGAAAGATAATTAATGTCAGAATGAATGTAAATGTCAGAATAAACAATATTCATCCTTACAAGGCAGACTGCGAAGTTATAAATCCGTTTGACGGTCAGAGATATCTGTACAGTTCGGGAAATATAACATACGACATAAGAAATTTTACCGGAGAAGATGTGACTGTATATGTAGACAAGAAAAATCCTAAGAATTATTATGTTGATGTGGAAGGACTTATTGAAAAAAAGACAGCCGTATCCGGAAACGATTATATTGATTACAGAAAATAAAAACTGAGGTGGATAAATGTACACATTACTGAAAAAAGAAGGCAAGGCAAGGAGAGGTCAGTTTGAAACTGTTCACGGAACTTTCCAGACACCATGTTTTATGAACGTCGGAACAGCGGCGGCAATAAAGGGCGGAATATCTTCGCTTGATTTAGTTGATCTGAAATGTCAGGTGGAGCTTTGCAACACCTATCATCTGCATCTGCGTCCGACAGACAAGGTCATTAAGGAAATGGGCGGTCTTCATAAATTTATGAACTGGCATCGTCCGATTCTGACGGACAGCGGCGGATTTCAGGTATTTTCTTTAGCCAAGCTGCGTAAGATTAAAGAGGAGGGAGTTTACTTTTCTTCACACATAGACGGCAGACGTATTTTCATGGGGCCGGAAGAAAGTATGCAGATACAGTCAAATCTTGCGTCGACAATTGCCATGGCATTTGATGAATGTATTGAAAACCCTTCGCCGCATGATTATGCCGCAAATTCAATCGAACGTACCACACGCTGGCTTTACCGCTGCAAGGAGGAAATGGAAAGACTGAATTCACTGAGCGATACCATCAATAAAAAACAGATGCTTTTCGGAATAAATCAGGGCTGTACTTATGATGATCTGAGAATAAAGCATATGGAGGATATTGCAAAGCTTGACCTGGACGGTTATGCTATCGGCGGACTTGCGGTCGGAGAATCGACAGAGGAAATGTACAGGATAATTGACGTTGTTGAGCCGTATATGCCCGCTGACAAGCCAAGATATCTTATGGGGGTAGGAACACCTTCAAATATAATTGAGTCGGTGTCAAGAGGCGTTGATATGTTTGACTGCGTACTTCCAACTCGTCTTGCAAGACATGGAAATTGCTTTACAAGAAATGGCCGTATTAATATTAAAAATGCTAAATATAAAGAGGATTTTACTCCAATTGAAGATACTTGTGATTGTTATACATGTAAGAATTTTACAAAGGCTTATGTTAGACATTTAATAACGTCTGGTGAAGTAAATGGAGGAAGACTTTTATCAATTCATAATATCAGATTTTTAATTAAGGAAATGGAAGAGATAAGAGAAGCTATTAGAAATGACTGTTTTGATGAGTATAAAGAAGAATTTATAAGTAAGTATAAAAAACAAAAATAGACGTTTATTTAAGCGTCTATTTCTTCTTTCATATTTTTACCAATAATTCCTCCTAATATGCTAAATATAAGTAATACCAAGTAATAAATTACGTTTTTTATAGAAAAACTTTCCTTAAATATAATGTTTGATAAAAATACCATAATGATAAATAAAATAGCAAAGTATATAAGCCCAGTTATAATACCTTTTTGTTTTAGTTCTTTACCTAAATTTAAGGAGCCTACAAAAAATGATAATATGCTAACCGCGTATAAAAATATAGAGTTTAACTTGTCTGTTGTTACGTTAAAATAATATAATATGCTAGTTAAAAGAGCTCCTATTAATATAATTCCTA
>USJI01000124.1 GCA_900554975.1 uncultured Ruminococcus sp.
ATTATATTTATTATTGCGGCAGGGGTTAAAATATTTTCCAGAGATGATAATAAAAAAACAGCAGCCGGAAACAAAGCCGCGGCTAATATTGCGGTGGATTCACAGCCGCTTGAATCTCTTGACAGTGAACAGCAGAAAGAGAAAACCAAAAATATAAACGTTACCATTTCTGATGCTGATGTATACAGCAAAGCCACATTTTTATCCGATATGGACGGCAACATGATATACGGAAAAAATGAAGATGAAAGAATATATCCGGCATCTCTTACCAAGATAATGACAGCTATAATCGCAATTGAAAATATATCAGATCTTGAACAGAAGGTTACAATTCCTGATGATATATATGATTATATACAGCGTGAACAGGCGTCAACTGCCGGTTTTGCGGCATATGAAAGCGTAACATACAAGGATCTGCTTTACGGAACGCTACTTTCATCAGGTGCGGAATGCTGTCTTACACTTTCCAAATATGTGGGCGGTTCGGAAGAAGCCTTTGTTGCCATGATGAACGAAAAGGCACAGGAACTTGGAATGGAAAATACTCATTTTACAAATTCCATCGGACTGCACAGCTACGAGCATTACTCAACTGCACACGACATTGCAAAACTTCTTCTGTATGCTCTTGACAATAAGGAATTCTATCAGGTATACACAAGTCCTGAATATTATACAGAAACAGATTCCAATCCTTCCGGAGTTACACTCAGAAGTACTATGTTTTCAGAACTTGATTCAGATGAATTTCTTGGCGGAAAGTTTCTCGGAGGAAAAACGGGATTTACCGATGAAGCGGGACTCTGTCTTGCATCATTCTGCTCAATAGGCAGTGACAAGTACATTCTTGTGACAACAGGTGCTGAGGGAACACACTACACAGAACCTCTGCACATCTATGATGCACTTTACATTTACCAGATGCTTTCAAAGGCAATTAACCCTGATCTTTATGAAAATGTTCAGATAACAGAGCCGACGCAGCCTACTGAACCGACATATTCAGACAGTTCGTCAACGCAGGAAACACAGAACAGTTATGACGGATATTATTATGATTACAGTGATGATTATTCTTCATACGACGATTACAGCAGTTATGACGATTACAATTACGATGATTCATATTATGATTCGTATGATGACAGCAGCAGTGAGGAAAGTTCTGATTCGTCCGCTGACAGCAGCAGTGAAAGCAGTTCACAGCCGGAGAGCAGTTCTCAGCCTGATTCACAGCCGGACGAAAGTTCAGTTCCTGTTATAGTTGACTGATATTGTAAATACCGTACATATTATGTGCGGTATTTTTGATTTTATAAAAATTTCGGAGGTATGGTATGAACAAGTCAGAAAAAGCTAAGGATTTATTTATGAAAGGGTATAGTTGTTCACAGTCTGTTCTGGGGGCATTTGCTGAAGATCTCGGAATAGATTTCGATACAGCCATGATGCTTTCATCTTCTTTCGGTGCAGGAATGGGAAGAATGAGAGAGGTATGTGGTGCTGTAAGCGGAATGTTTATGGTAGCAGGTCTGAAATACGGATACAGCGATCCAAAGGATAAAACCGCAAAGGCAGAGCATTATAAAAGAATACAGGAGCTTGCGGGAATGTTTAAGGAAAAGAACAGATATATAGTCTGTCGTCAGCTTCTCGGACTTGAAGGGAATGATACAAATTACGTTCCGGCGGAAAGGACAAAAGAGTATTATAAGAAAAGACCATGCGTTGAACTTGTCGGTGATGCGGCAGAAATAATGGAAGAATATATTAAAACGCATGAATGATTTGTTTTTTATTCAAATTTATTGGCATAATGCTCTAAATCGGGACGGAAAACCTTGTCGATTTCGGCAGAAAATACAAGCTATAAAAGGTTGACAAAAAAATATCAACATGGTATAATGAGATTGTTAAGAAATTAACAATTCATAATGAAATTAAAAATAATTTAATATTTTCAGGAGGATTACATTATGGCTAAGAAAGAAGAAGTGCAGAAAACTGCAGAACAGCCTCAGATTGATCCGAAGGTAATGATCGACGGTCTGGTTCAGAAAGCTAAGGTTGCTCTTGATGAGTACATGAAGCTTGATCAGGCTCAGATTGATGCTATTACCAAGGCAGCAGCTCTTGCAGGTCTTTCCGCACAGATGGAACTTGCTAAGATGGCTGTTGAAGAAACAGGAAGAGGTATCTTCGAAGACAAGGTTACAAAGAATATTTTCTCAACAGAATATATCTGGCATGCAATCAAGTATGAGAAGACAGTTGGTATTATCAACGACAATGTTGATGAAAGCTACCTCGAAGTTGGTGAGCCTGTTGGTATCGTTGCCGGTGTTACACCTGTTACAAACCCAACATCTACAACAATGTTCAAGTCTATCAGCTGTCTGAAGACAAGAAACCCTATTATCTTCGGTTTCCACCCAAATGCTCAGAAATGTTCTATCAGAGCTGCTGAAATAATCAGAGATGCTGCTGTTGCTGCCGGTGCTCCGGAAAACTGTATTCAGTGGATTGAACACCCTTCAATCGAAGCAACAGGTCTTCTTATGAATCACCCTGACGTTGCTACAATCCTTGCAACAGGTGGTCCTGGAATGGTTAAGGCTGCTTACTCAGCTGGTAAGCCTGCACTCGGTGTTGGCCCTGGTAACACACCTTGCTACATTCAGAAAACAGCTAAGCTGAAGCAGGCTGTTAACGATCTCGTTCTTTCAAAGTCATTTGATAACGGTATGATCTGTGCTTCAGAACAGGCAGCTATCGTTGATACAGAAGTGTATGACGAAGTTGTAAACCTCCTGAAGGCTAACGGATGCTATTTTGCAAAGCCTGAAGAAGTTAAGAAGATTCAGGACGTTGTAATCAACGTTGAAAAGATGGCAGTTCAGCCTTGGGTTGTTGGACAGTATCCATGGCAGATTGCTGAAAAGGCTGGTATCACAATTCCTAAGGAAACTAAGGTTCTCTGCGTAGAACTCGGTGGTACAAAGGCTGAAGAATATCCGCTCGCACTTGAAAAGCTTTCTCCTGTACTTGCAGTTGTTAAGGCTGACACAACAGAACACGCATTTGAAATGTGTGAAGAAATGCTCAAGCACGGTGCTGGTCATACAGCTGTTATTCACTCTTCTGATGATGAACTCGTTGAAAAGTATGGCGAAACAATGAAAGCAAGCCGTATTGTTGTTAATTCTCCTGCATCATTCGGTGCTATCGGTGACGTTTACAATTCAATGGCACCTTCACTTACACTCGGCTGCGGTTCTTACGGCAAAAACTCTATATCTGAAAACGTTACAGTTAAAAACCTGATCAACAGAAAGAAAGTTGCTAAGAGGAGATTGAATATGCAGTGGTTTAAGGTTCCTGAAAAGATTTATTTTGAACCGGGTGCGGTTCAGTATCTTGCTAAGATGCCTGATATTCACAGAGTTATGATCGTTGCTGACCCTGGTATGGTTCAGTTCGGTTACATCGACAGACTCACATATCAGCTCGACAAGAATGCTAACAAGCCAATCGTTGAAATCTTCAGCGAAGTTGAACCAGACCCAGACCTTACAACAGTTCGTAAGGGTGTTACAGTTATGAACTCATTCCAGCCTGACACAATCGTTGCTCTCGGCGGTGGTTCTGCAATGGACGCTGCTAAGGCTATGTGGCTGTTCTATGAGAATCCGGACGCTGACTTCGTAGGCATGGCTCAGAAGTTCATGGATATCCGTAAGAGAGTTTATAAGTTCCCTAAGATGGGTAAGAAAGCTAAGATGGTTTCTATCCCTACAACTTCAGGTACAGGTTCAGAAGTTACTTCATTTGCCGTTATTTCTGATAAGAGCAAGAACATGAAGTACCCACTGGCTGACTATGAGCTCACACCAGATATCGCTATCATCGACCCAGAATTCGTTTACACAGTTCCTAAGGCTTCTGCAGCTTTCACAGGTCTTGACGTTCTGACACACGCAATTGAAGCTTACGTTTCAATCCTTGCTAATGATTATACTGACGCTCTGGCACTTCACGCTATCAAGCTCGTATTTAAATATCTCCCAAGCTCATATAAGAATGCTGATGAGCTTTCAAGAGAAAAGATGCACAACGCTTCATGTATCGCAGGTATGGCATTCTCAAATGCATTCCTTGGTGTTAACCACTCACTCGCTCACAAGCTCGGTGGTGAATTCCACATTCCACACGGTCTTGCAAATGCTTATCTGCTTCCACACGTTATCGAATATAACGGTGAATCAACACCTACAAAGTTCCAGGCATGGCCAAAATATGACCATTACATGGCTCCTGAACGTTACGCTGAAATTGCAAAGCTTATGGGCTTTGTTCCTCAGAATGCAACTGATCAGGAAGGTGTAAAGGCTCTTGCAGACGCTGTAAGAAAGCTTATGGCTGAAGTTAACGTTCCTCTTACAATCAAGGAAGCTGGCGAACAGGATAAGAGATCTTATATTGATCCTACTGTATATGAAAATGCTCTTGATGACCTTGCTTACAAGGCATTCAATGACCAGTGTACAACAGCTAACCCACGTCTTCCAAGAATTGACGAACTCAAGAAGCTTTACAGACTTGCATACTACGGCAAGGAATAATAATAGAAATTAT
>USJI01000125.1 GCA_900554975.1 uncultured Ruminococcus sp.
GAGATTGCCCCTTTGGCTTATATGCGGGGGCGGACCTTGGACGATGCCTTTGTCATTTTAGATGAAGCGCAAAATACCACCATCATGCAGATGAAGATGTTCTTGACGTTTCAAAAAAACTGATAAAACGTAATGCTGCTGTATATGAGGAGCTTGCTAAATGATTCGTCTGACAAAACAACAGGTAATATTACTGCATAAAGATGTTATTGCTCAGTCGGGAGGTTCCCCTGAAATCCGTGATGAGGGATTGCTTGAATCGGCTCTGAATGCTCCATTTCAAACATTTTCAGGAATGGAATTGTATCCTACAATTGTTGATAAAGCCGCACGTTTAGGATACAGCCTTATTAAAAATCATGCTTTTGTTGACGGAAACAAGAGAATCGGTGCTCATGCCATGCTTGTTTTTCTTGCATTGAATGATATCGAAGTTGAATATGAAGATGCAGAATTTATAAAGTTAGTGCTTGATGTTGCCGCCGGAGAAATATCTGCTGAGCAATTATTAGCATGGTTACAGGCACACATCTGCTGAATCAGAACGCATCAAAATCACTCTGACCCGCCAGTTCATTCCAACCTGAATAATCATCATTCTCACGTTCAGTAAACATATCGTTAATCAAACCAATAGTCAGCAAATCCAGTTCGGTCATAGAAAGACCGAGCTGTTTGCATCTCAGGAGAAATAAAGGAGTAGTCATCGGTCGGTCAGTCGGGCGATGTTTTTTTTAGATTCCACCTGTGTTTCGATGTTCAGACCCCAAAGTTCTATCAGCTGTGGGAGAATTTCATAGATGCTGAAAGTATTAAACTGCTCCAGGAAATCATCGGGACTGTCAGGAACATTTTCAGGGTCAGCGTGTTTCGCCATAATATAGGCAATATTCTCAAAGACCTCAAGGCTTTCAATGTCCAGACCAGAGCTATCCTCATTACCCTCAGATACAGATTTTTGCAGTGCCGCAAAGTCCTTGTAAATATCTCTTCCGAATTTCAGTCGGTATAATCTTGGCACCGCTGCACTTGCTTTGAACGGTACTTCCATACCGTCCACCAGAATATTTTTCTTGATTGCCATAGAATCACCCCTTACGATTTTGTTGTAGTAGTCGTTGTCGTGGTTTTCACAGATGTATCCGGATTATACGGCATCTTGTACCAGTTATTGTAGGTGGTTTCATCTGTTTCTTCACAGGTTTTCGCTTTCACCAGACCTGTCGGAAGTGCCGTTGCAGTGAGAGAAAGCGTTTCTGTCTTAACCTCAGTAGAATCTTCCGTTGTCTGCCCTTCTGTTGCAGGACGGCTTGCAGAACAACAGTAGAGGACGTGACGAATCTTGTGCTTGTCACCGGAGAACTCAAACATCAGTGCAAACTGTGCCGGTTCCGCATCATTCTGTTCTACAAGCACACCATGGTTATCCAGAATTTCACCAAGAATTTCTGTGGCAAATTGTGTGGTGACAAGCGCCACTTCAAGATCCCCCTCATAGCCGGAATTGTTATTGATAACGTAATATACGCCATTGTCGGCATAGAAATTTTCACTGCCGCCGTTGGCATCTATAGAAAGGGAAACTGCACCAGGAAGGCTTACGGATTCACCATATGCCGGTATCGTCTTATTCCCATCGGAGTCTTCGCCCCATTGGATAATCTTTGCCCAGTGCACATTGGACAAACCGAATTTAACTTTGTTTCTTTTCTTTGCCATTGCTTAAACCTCCGTTTCGTAAAGTACTTCATAGAGCTTTTCACTCTCAATCCATACCTCAGATTTATTGTAAAAAATATGATGCTGTCTTAAAATTTCCTCCACACGCTCTTCTGTTTCCGGAGACTTTTCATCGGTGTACAGTTCAATATCCAGTTTCTTAAAACTGTGGTACATAAGGTTGTCTGCACCGAATGTATGCTCTCCTGGAGAAAGGAAAAGCAGAAACGGAGGATTCGGACTTTCTCCCTCGGCAAAATGGTGGTATGCAAATGGTAGTCCGATTTCCAGCATCATTTCATTGATTTCTTCATATGTCATGATAATGCCTTTCTGATAAGATTCTCCAGTAATTCTTCACCGTTCTGTTCAGCCGGAGCAATGTGCGGTTTTCCTGCGACACGACCGCCGCCACGCTTGGCATGACCATGCTCAAGCAAATGTGAAAGCTGATATCTGTTTTTGGAATGTACAGTCATTTCAAGTGAATGACTGTTCTCACTGACCTTTTTCGTTGCCCAGCTTTTGGAGTAAGCACCGGTGTCTTTCGGGGCATTGGAAGATATCTCTTTCTTGACTTCCGTAGCAGTTTTGCGTACAGCCTTTTTCATTTCTGTATCTGCAAGGTTCGCATATTCTGTCAGACCTTTCATAATCTCAGACGCCATATCATCAACAGAAGTCATCACTGTCACCAGCCTTTCTTGTCCCTACAACAATTTTCATATAGTCCAGTGATTTGTAATTCGGCAGAACGCCGTCTATGTTATAGGTCAGTCCACGGAATAAAATCTTGTGTGTTGTGGAATTGATGCGCATAGTATCCGATGTCTGCCGAACAGTAAATTCCAGAGCACTGACTTCTTTGGTCACACCTACATCTGTTGTTTCGGAAGAGGATTTCACATTGACAGCCGCCCAGCAGGAGAAAAGCTCCTCCCACTGTGCCTTATGATTGCCGATGCTGTCAATTTTTGTTTTATGCTCCAGAACGGTGATTCGCTGATTCAGATTTCCGATTTCCATCAGATAACACCTTCTCTCTGTGCAAAAAGAATAGAACGTAAATTCAATATCAGCTTTTTGTAATCAGGATTACTGCGATTTTCATAAAGATAACCAAGTGCAAACAGCATAGCCGTCCGCACCGTATCTTCATTTACAGAAAAATCCTCTTCACTCATTCTGCCCACGTCCATACACAGCTTTTTCGCTGTCAGAATTAAGTCCTGAATCAGCTTATCATCTTCGCTGTGATCCACACGAAGATAGTTTTTCGCTTCGTTGTGCTGTTGCTTTTGCTTGCAAGCGTCTTTAGACAGCTATATTCCATAAGATAACGGAAATAATTCAGCTTATCATAATTCGCTGCTAAGCAGTAATAATTGCAAATGCCACGGATTTGTGCATTATACCTGTTCACAATATCCACTTCCGAAAGATGTCTTAATCTTGGAACGCAAACCGCCCAAATTTCTCCGTTTGGCTTTTGTTCTATGATGTCGTTTTTGAACAAGAATTGCATGATCTTAAAACCGTCAGCTGTGTCGTTGTCACTTCCGGGAGTCATTGCTCCACTGTTTGCATATAATTTCTGGTAAGCTGCAAAATAAATGTCCTCTCTCAGAAGGTAGCGAAAGAGCCTTGTAAAGACTCCGTCATGATGTTCCGAGGAACTTTTATTGACACGCTCCAAAATCTCCGATGTTGGATTCATGAGGATTCTCCTCCCTTTCATCTTCTTACTTTGGAATTAACAAACTGCTTCCCTTCGCCATGTAGTGGGCGTTACCCACCTCGGACTACTACGGAAGCTCCGTTGCCATATGGAATATTCAGTCTCGAATAGACATAGCCTTTCGGCATTTCCACTTAGGCAATCCCTGTTTAACGATGCTTATAGGCAAGTGATAACTGTCGGATAGCATTTCGGTTTATCTCACGTGGTCTCACGCTTGCTTCATGACCTATAGCAGACACCATAACGAATTCAATATTATGGTGGAATCATGAAAGTGGTTTCAGGATAATTTCCACACCCTTCCCGGAAAAAGGAGCTAACCTTTGCTTTGGCAATCCAGCCTTATCCTTATGTTATCTTGTCATTGCAGGTACTACTCGCCTCATATCCTTTTGGCGTTTCCTGCGTTTCTGCCGTGCTGTGTTCCCGTGTCCAGTTTCCTGTCATCGGTTAGGCAGATTGACAACCGCTCTGCTGTGCGGTGTAGAGCCTAATCTACTGTAAACATCGCCTTTTACAGGCGCACAAATTCATCCGGACAAAGATAACCGCCCTCAGAATCAGTACCAATCTGTAAATCATTGCGGACATCAATCCAGTTGCGGTTTCTGATACTGTTCCAGAAAGCTTTGCTGTAGCTGTCCGATGCGGTACCTGTCTTTTCTGTCTGTTCTGTATGTGCGCCGGGAGCAGATACAAGAGGTTTTGTTGTCGCAGCATTCATCTCACGGGCAAGTTTTTCCTGTCGCTCCAGACGATCGATTTCCTTGCCGTAAGCCACAATCTGCTGTTCCATAGCATCGTATGTCTTGCTGTCCTCTTCGGAAAGCAGACCGCTGTCGTTTCTCTTGGAATCAAGAAATTCTCTTGCATCGTCCCATGCCTTGGGAATTTCAACTCGTCTTACAGAGTTTGGCTTATAATATCTGAATTTTCTTTGTATAATCTCAGTTAATTTTTCAACGGAAAGCTTCTCTATATCTTCAATATTGAGATTATCAGTTCCGCTTGTATGACTGCCTGTATTTCGCTTGATATTTCTGTATGCGAGCCGCATATTTTCTTCACTGGATATTAAATCCATAAGCTTTGTGAAAACTTCACCTTGTTTGCTTTTGGCATACAGATCGTCAAAGCATTCCTGCAAATCATAATATTCCAGATGTC
>USJI01000126.1 GCA_900554975.1 uncultured Ruminococcus sp.
TTGCCTGACTGGAAGTTGTAGTTGTCGATGTTTTCGCGAAGAATTCTTCCGCAAATTCCGTGGAAAGTTCCGACCCACATGTATTTAACAGTGTTTTCGCCAAGAATTTTGCCAAGACTTGTTATAAGCTTCTGAATTCCGTGGTTGATTTCCTTGTCGATATGATAAGGACGTCCTGCCAGAACAATTATCTTCTGACCATTCTGTCTTGCCTGTGCAATCAGCTGTTCACCCCTGTTGTAAACTTCATTGTGATAATCCGCAAGAGCCGCAAAAGCCTTGCCGACTGCCCCTTTGACCTCCGATTTCTTTACACCGTACTTTTTCAGCGTATTGTACATAACGGAAATAACATTGTGTTCCCTGTTCAGGTCAACATAAGGGTAAATAAAATTACTGCTGTTTAGTCTTGCATTGTTTGCGATAAGAAGTTCAGGATAATAAGCAACAACAGGACAGTTGAAATGATTATCGCTTTCCCCCTCATCAAGATTGTAACTCATGCATGGATAGAAAATAAAGTCAGGATTTTTATCGAGCAGACTTTCAATATGTCCGTGCATCAGCTTTGCAGGGTAGCAGACTGTATCAGAAGGGATCGTATGCTGTCCCAGATAGTAAATCTCCCTTGAACTTTCATCTGATACAATAACATCAAATTTCAGTTCGCTGAAAAGAGTTTTCCAGAACGGGAGCAACTCGTAAAAATTAAGTCCGAGCGGAAGTCCGACCGTTGCTCTCGGATTTTCAGTATGATTTTTAGTCATCTCAAGCAGGTAATTATATTTAAAATCATAAAGACTTTCATTCTGTGAATTAACAGCCTTTCCTGCACCTCGTTCACATCGGTTTCCGGAAATAAATCTTCTCTTGTCGGAAAATGTAATAATGTTCAGACCACATTTTGCTGTACAGCCATGACACTGTGCAGACTTTGAAGTATAGGAGAAATTCTCCAGCTCATCTTTTGAAATAAGTGAAGATTCGCCCTTTGTCTTTTCCTTGGCATATATAGCCGCACCGAACGCACCCATAAGTCCCGATATTGCAGGACGGATAACATTTCTGCCCATTTCAATTTCAAAAGCTCTCAGTACTGCGTCATTCAGGAACGTTCCACCCTGTACAACGATATTCTTTCCGAGTTCATCAGGTGATTTTGCTCTGATAACCTTATAAACTGCATTCTTGATAATTGAAGATGAAAGCCCTGCGGAAATATCCTCGACTGTCGCACCGTCTTTCTGTGCCTGTTTTACACTGCTGTTCATGAATACCGTACATCTTGAACCGAGGTCAACAGGGTGTTCTGCAAAAAGTCCCAAAGCCGCAAAGTCGGCAATATCATAACCCAGTGCAAGAGCGAATGTCTGAATAAATGAACCGCATCCCGATGAACAGGCTTCGTTCAGCATGATACTGTCAATGCTGTGATTTTTTATCTTGAAGCACTTGATATCCTGTCCGCCGATATCTATTATAAAATCAACATCAGGGCAGAAATAAGATGCCGCTTTGAAGTGTGCCACCGTTTCAACAATACCGAAATCAACAGAGAGTCCTGCCTTGATAAGGTCCTCGCCATATCCTGTTACCGCTGCACCGGCTATCCTCATTTCAGGATTCATTTCCCTGTAAATTTCTTTCAGTTTTCCTGCTATTCTGTCAAGCGGCTGCCCCTTGTTGGAAGAATAATGCTGATATAGTATTTTACAGTCCTCTGTGATAAGGATAAGCTTTGTCGTTGTTGAACCTGCATCTATTCCAAGGTATGCTTTTCCTGTATATTTATGTATATCTGCATATTCAAGGTCACATTTTTTATGCCTTACTATAAAATCCTCATATTCCTGCTTTGAACTGAAAAGAGGTTTTCCAGTTATAATTCCGTCACCTGTTTTTGCATTTTCTATCTTCCTGATTGCTTCATCTATTGTAATGTCATCATGTTCATTATATGCAAAAAGTGAACAGCCAAGTGCCACGAAAACAGGAGCTTCCTTCGGAAGAACGGCTGTTTTACCCTCTTCAAGACCAAGTGTTCTGACAAATGCATTTCTCAGTCCTTTAAGGAATGAAAGCGGCCCTCCAAGGAAAAGAACCTTTCCTTCGATAGTTCTGCCCTGTGCAAGTCCTGAAACTGTCTGGTCAACTACCGCCTGAAAAATACTTGCACATATATCTTCACGTCTTGCGCCCTGATTCAAAAGAGGCTGAATATCCGATTTGGCAAATACTCCGCATCTGGATGCAATAGGATAGATTTTTTCCGCTTTAAGTGACATTTCGTCAAGTTCCGTAGCAGTAACCCCGAGCAGAGTAGCCATCTGGTCTATAAAAGCACCTGTTCCGCCTGCACACGAACCGTTCATACGCTGTTCAACGCCGCCTGTCAGGAATATTATTTTAGCATCCTCTCCGCCGAGTTCGATAACAACATCTGCGTCCGGTATACGGTCTTTAACGGCAATAAACGCTGAATTGACTTCCTGTACAAATGTTATCCCCGCACCGTTTGCAAGTCCGAGCCCTGCTGAACCCGTCATACATATTTTAAATGTATCATCAGGAAATTTCTTTTTTATTTCCGCAAGCTGATTCCCTACCGCTTCTCTTACCTTTGAAAAATGTCTTTGATATTCAGAATGAATAATCTTTTTATTTTCATCAATTATAACGGTTTTAACTGTTGTTGACCCTACATCAATACCCAGAGAGTAAATAGCCATATATTCCTTGCCTTTCTGCATTGCATTTTTAGCCGAATGCTGTTTTAAGATACTCTTTTTATTTTAGCACATTTTTTTTAAAAATGCAAACTTTTTGTTTAGAACCCGTCTTCACAAGATATATGTGCGGATTTCCAAGCACAATTTTTACGCAGACAAGGCAAAAATGCGCAGGCATACTTGTGTATGGCAAGCATTTTTAACGCAGTTATGCGAAAAAAATTTGCTAGAAAGACGTGCGCATACGCTTGTGAAGACGGGTTCTTAAAGCCATTATACCATATAACAGGAAAAAATCCAGTAATTTACAGAATTTCTTCTTATTTTCAGCATATTTTCTTCTAAATCCTTTTACTGGTTTTTCTGTATGTTATCATTAAATTTTCACATTAAAAAGTATAATATAAATATAAACAAAAAACCAAGACAATGGTTCACATAGAAAGGATGTTTGATTATGGACAATTTCCAGAACAATAACATGAACAATGAAAATCAGCAGAATTCATTCAGCTATAATTACGGTCAGAATGATACAGTTAATGCAACAGGACACGTTGTAGAAGAAAAACCGAAAAAGAAGAAAAAGGTTTTCAAAAGAGTTATCGCATTTGCGGTCTGTGCGGCAGTTATTTCAGCCGGTTCAATTCAGGCTTACAGATACATTGATGACAACTTCTCATTTGAAAACTTCTTCAGCAGAGGTTCATCTTCTTCAGAATCAGTTGATGATTCATCTTCTTCAGCAGCAGGCAGTGCTTCAACTGCAAGCAATAAAAACACTGAACAGAAAAGCCTTATAGAACTTGCTTCAAGAGAAGGCAGTCTTTCAGTTCCGGAAGCAGTTTCAAAGGTTATGCCGGCAGTAGTTGGTATCTCATCTGAATTCCCTGTAAGCGGAAGCAATTCTTCACAGAACTGGTTCTTCGGAGGTCAGGGCGGCGACCAGAACAATACACAGACAGCCACAGCCACCGGTACAGGTATCGTAATGACATCTGAAGGATACATCGTAACAAATGCACACGTTATCTACGATTCTGAAAACGGTTACGGCAAAGCCACAGCAGTTTCAGTTGTTATGTCAGACAAAACAGAATATGAAGCTTCCATTATAGGATATGATACGGATACAGATATTGCCGTTCTGAAAATTGATGCATCAGGTCTTACACCTGCTGAATTCGGTAACAGTGACGACCTTGAAGTCGGCGAACTGGTTCTTGCAATCGGTAACCCTCTTGGATTTGAACTTTTTGGTTCTGTAACAAGCGGTATTGTATCAGCTCTTAACCGTGATATCACTATCAACGATAAAGAAATGAATCTTATCCAGACAGATGCTGCTATCAACTCAGGTAACTCAGGCGGTCCACTTGTAAACAGCTATGGTCAGGTTGTCGGAATCAACTCCGCTAAAATGACATCAACATATTCAAGTGCATCTGTTGAAGGCTTAGGTTTTGCAATTCCTATCACACAGGCAAAAGACATTATTGACGACCTTATCAACTACGGTTACGTTAAGGGCAGACCACAGCTCGGTATCACATGTATAGATATTGATGAAGCAACAGCAAGTCTTTATAATATGCCTGTCGGTACTTATGTTCGTTCCGTAACACCTAACGGTGCAGCTGACCTTGCAGGAATTCAGGAAGGCGACATTATCATCGGTGTAAACGGTGAAGCAGTTTCAACAACAAAGGAACTCAATGAAAAGAAAAATGAACACAATGCAGGTGATTCAATCACACTTACAATTTCAAGAAACGGCAAAGACATGGAAGTTAAAGTAACTTTACAGGAAATCACTCAGGGCGATACACTCTTCGGTGATCAGGAAGCCGTTGAAAACTAATATAGTTAAACAATTCCCCCTCCTTATTA
>USJI01000127.1 GCA_900554975.1 uncultured Ruminococcus sp.
CAAGCTGGTCGCGTGGGTTCGATTCCCATCACCCGCTCCAGATATGCGTCTTTAACTCAGCTGGATAGAGTAACTGCCTTCTAAGCAGTAAGCCACTGGTTCGAATCCAGTAAGGCGCGCCATACATGGTGGGTGTAGCTTAGCTGGTTAAAGCGTCGGATTGTGGTCCCGAAGATCGTGGGTTCGAATCCCATCTCCCACCCCACTGAATTGCCGTACATTGTACGGCAATTTTTTTATGTCCAAAACAGATCACAAGATCTCAGACTTAATGGCTGTTCGGGATAAAAGGAAATGCGGCTGAATGGGCTCATAAAAAAAAGGAACGTTTCCAAAGAAACATATGCCGAAAGCTTAAGTCACAACCGCATTCATTATGCAAACAAAAAGCCCCACAAACAACGTACAAACGTTATTTGCGGGGCTTAGCTTGGTGCCGCTGACCGGACTTGAATTGCAAAAAACAAAATTCAATTTATATCACAAGTCGGTGTAAACGGCTATTCTGCGAGGTTTACGGCAACATACATCGATCGATTCTGTTGGATCATTATATGTTTTTTCACATCTTTAATGACCAAATAAAGACCAAAGGCCAAGGCATATTTCTGCATGATACACTCCGCTTGAATCGTTTTGATTTTTGCGGAGATTTATTTTTTTAATGAATACGTTCTATTTCTGTTTCCGCCGTTTGCAATGAGAATATCATCGTCTATCAGTTCATATATCAACTTTTTGACTCTTGTTGATTTATACAAAACACCATTTAAAATTTAGAAAAAATCAAGCCGTCAATCTCGAATACGGTATTGAGAATCGTTATTAAAGATACAAGGCAAGAATATTGTGAAACATACAAACATTTTGTTTGGAATTTTGTGAATTTAATTCTTGATAATCAAAGAAAAATGTGATATAATATGTAACGGGTGATAATATGACTCTTCTTAAAAGAAAAATCGACAGCTTTCTTGAAGAATGGAAAGCTGATCCTGAAAGACTTCCGCTTATTGTAAAGGGGGCACGTCAGATAGGTAAAACCGAATCCATACGCTTCTTTGCTCAAAAAAATTACAAAAACATTATTGAGATCAACTTTGTGCTTAATAAGGAGTTCTGCGACATTTTTGACGACGGCTTTAAAACTGACAGCATAATCAAAAATATCTCTTTAAGAAATCCCGAACTTGAATTTACAGAAGGAGAAACGCTGATATTCTTTGATGAACTTCAGGCTTGTCCGAACTGTGCTACAAGTCTGAAATTTTTCAAGCAGGACGGACGATACGATGTTATATGTTCCGGGTCTTTGATGGGTATTAACTATAAACAGATCGAATCAAACAGCGTCGGGTATAAAGAAGATTTTGAAATGCATTCAATGGATTTTGAAGAATTTCTGTGGGCAAAGGGATACAAACAAGGACAGATCGACGATTTGTTTTATCATATGATTGAAATGAAGCCGTTCTCCGAAACAGAAATGAGTGTAATGCTTGAAAATTTCAATGAATATATGATAATAGGCGGAATGCCTGCAATAGTAAATTCCTTTGTGACAAAGAAAAACTACAGCGGTACGCTGAAAATGCAGAAGCAGATACTACTTGATTATGAAGAGGACATTACAAAGTATGCAGCAGGACTGGATCAGGGAAAGATACTCAATATATATCGAAAAATCCCCGTTTTTCTCGGAAATGACAATAAAAAATTTCAGATCTCGAAGGTCGCACGAAATGCAAGAAACAGAGATTATGTCGGTACGGTCGATTGGCTCAGTAACGCCGGAATAGTGAATATATGCTATTGTATGGATATGCCGTGTCTGCCGCTGAAGGGAAACTACAATCCCGATAATTATAAGCTGTATTTCAGAGACACGGGACTGCTTATCGGTTCACTTGATGAAGAAGTGCAGGACGATTTGAGGGCAAACAAGAACTTTAACACATATAAGGGTGCGCTTTATGAAAATATCGTCGCAGATATGCTTGTAAAGTCAGGCTACGATCTGTACTTTTTCAGAAATGAAAAGAGCACAATAGAAATGGACTTTTTTGTTCGTGACAGGAATTCTCTTATTCCCGTTGAGGTTAAGGCCAAGGACAGCAGCACGCCGTCACTTAACAAACTCATTGACAGCGATAAATATCCCGATATAAAGTACGGAATAAAGCTTAATCGTGGAAATATCGGTTTTAATGGAAAGTTTTACACCTTTCCGTATTTTGTGACATTTCTCTTGAAAAAGTGGCTTAAAGAAAGACACTGAGATACAATTTGAACTGACCCCAAAAAGTTAGACAAAGTTATCAAGTAAAATTATACAAAGCGACCAAAAGTGATTGGGGTCGCTTTTGTTATGCTGCTCGGTGTCTGTTTTTGAAGGGTGAACGCCTATAAAAAAGCTGCCGAATGTTTTGGGAGCAATAGGAGAGATTTCGATTTATGATAGTATAAAATATTCACTTAATATCATATCATCTAAATCAAATGAACCCTAATAAATTGCCCAACCAAACTTTTACAGCTTATCCAGTTCGTCCATCATTGCAGGGCGGTTCCGGTACTTTTCTCTCCATTCTTCTGTAATTTGTCCGACAAGCTTTGTTCCGCCCGATATTTTATTCATTCTTCGCATTATTGCTACCATATTTGAGTAGTGCTTACGGTTTCCTGAAATCACCGACATTTTATAAAGCTCGGTCTTGTATTTGTTCAGAAGCTGTTCGGGATAATTTTTTTTTAACACCGTTTCATATTGTTCAAGCATATACAAGCCATTGCTTTTCAGTACACATTCAAGCAGTCTGTCATACAATTTTTCTTCCTTATAATATTCAGCTTTATTGGTGTATTTGGGCAGCATTCCGAATACTTTTTCACGCTGTTCTGACCAATCGGTATCGGAATATTGTCCCTTTAATTCCCTATAAAACTCCATATCACCGACATCGGTTTCAAGTACCAATGTCCATAGCTGTTCTATATACGCAGCCTTGTTTCCTGCCAAAAGATAAATATCCTTTTTCCTTCTGCTGTAATCCGAAACAAGGCCACGGTATTCCTTATCTTCCGAAATACCCTCGTCAATAAGATTTATTGCCTTGTTATACTCTTTTTTCTGTATGCAGCTTTCAACATACATTTTTCTTGCATCGGGGTATTTCCGATATTCTCGGAACGCATTTTCTGTCTGCTCGTCTGACGAATTTATTTTCATGAGCATATCCAGATATCTGACCGCCCACTTTTCTGCAGCATATTTCCTGTTCCAATCGGAGTTCGATTTCTCCGACCTGTCGATCATATCCTTGAAGAAATCCAGCTTATCCTGTTCAAATTCCTTTTCATTAAAAGCGTCTGTGATGATCTGCTCAATATAATCCTCAAGATAGTCAGTGACAATTCCATCTGTGTGAGAAGTAAACCATTTAAACATTTTTCGCTTGTTATCAGGTGCAGCTTTTTCAATAATTTCTACCCACAGCTGATAAATGTCGTTTCCAAGCATTCCTGTTCCACCCTCGGAATCGTCTATATCCAAATTACCGACAACGACAAAAATATAACTAAGTATTTCAAATGCGCTCATGTAATTATTATTACAGATCATCGGACGTATATCTTTATCAATGAGCTCCTCCAGCTCGGCAATAAAATCATCGGCTGCATAGTAATCTATAAAGTTGTTTCTTCCCGAATACTGACGAACAATTAAGTCAATCTGTCTGAAATAGCCTTTCAGATCGACTTCTGAGGGCTGCCTGTTGATAGTATTGTAAAACCGCAGACACAGCTTTTCGTTGTCGGTAAGAACATCGGCGAGAAAGGAACGAATAACATTCTCATCAGCTTCGGCGACCAGCCTTTCAACTGCCGTATGCTTTGCCGCACGGCTCTTGACAGTATGTGCGGGCTTGAACAGAATATCATTTTCATTTGTATCTGATGCGGGAGCGTTTTTATTTTCGGACCATTCATAAAGCACAGCTGTCATGTGCTTACAGTATTCTCCGTCTGCGGCATAAGGGCAGGAGCAATACATATCTTCTATTTCGCCGTCTGATAATGTTATTTCCACTTCATATCCTTCGCTACCCCAAACGACAGCAGTTATTAATTTATCCGAAATATCAATATCTTCAACAGTTCCCTCGGAATAATATTGATACCCTCTGTCAAGTATAGTTTTCGAGAAAAGCTTTTTCCAGTTCATAATAAACGATTCCTTAATAATATTGTATATATTTAAGCTTTTTAAGCTTTAATTTTATTATATCATAAATTGAAAGTTACAGCAACATATTTGGGCAATAATGTTATTATATCAAACCCATAATCTCCATGCAAAGTAATATTTTTCGATTCTATCCTGTCAACATAACTCTATCTGAGTTTTTCAAGTGAATCAATGAGAGTGTCAATATTAACAGGTCTGCCCTCGGCTTCCATTTCGCCAGAACCATCATTAAGATTTTCCACCCAAACCGATATTCCATAGTTTCGTGCGGTATAGCAAGCGGTGTAGCGGAATTCCACGCCCTAAACACAGCAGTGAAAAATATAATGTCTGTACACCTTGTTCATTATGCCCGCTC